>CALIXG010000066.1 GCA_938046495.1 uncultured Candidatus Saccharibacteria bacterium
GATTTAATTTTAGAGAAAAGAGTAAATGAAAAAGAATTTTAAAAAATTTCTAGCTGTATTTGTATTAGCTGGGTTATTTACGAGTGGAGTCTTAAGTAGTTCTGTATTTGCTGACCCACCAAAATCGGCTACAGATAACGCTAGTGCTGGTAGCTCTAGCAGCTCTGGTTCTGGTGGGTCCACTGGTATTTGTCCTCCAGGGTCAAAAAATCCTGGAGCAACAAATATTGCGGCATGTAATATTGATCCATCCCACAAGGATGATGACCTAATAAGTGACGTGAATAAGATTATCAACGTAGTGATCGGAGTGCTCGGTGTAGTTGCTGTAGCAGTAGTAATTTATGGTGGTTTCCTATTCCTAACCGCTCAGGGTGATCCAGGCAAGATTAAAAAAGGCAAAGATTCGATTACTTGGGGTATTATCGGTTTAGTGATTGCACTGCTTTCATGGTCAATTATTAACTTTGTCTTATCTACCGCGATGAGTGCTTCAGGAGCCTAGAATAGTACAACAACTATAACGTCATGATTAAAATTAGTTTAAGAAATATAATCTATTCCCTACTATTTATCACTTGTTTGGTACTGGCAAGTTTAGTGAAGCCGGTTTCTGCTTTTACTTGCCCAGATAAAACAATACGTGAGGGTGAATCTGTGTCGGCACTTTCAGAGTGTAATGTGGAAAAAACTGAAGGCGAAAAATCTTTAATGTCGAACGTAAGTATGTTGATTAATGTGTTTGCTTCAGTGATGGGATTTTTAGCAATAGGCATGATAATCTATGGTGGATTTATGTTACTGACGGCCCAGGGTGATCCAGCAAGAATTAAGCGCGGTAAAGATGTGGTGCTTTATTCAGTGATTGGTTTAATCTTAGTGGTGTTGGCTTATGCGATTGTAAACTTCGTAATGAATAGTGGAATAAAAATTTAAGATAAATTCCTAAAAAAGACCTCTATATTAGAGGTCTTTTTTTGTATTTTGATTGTCTGATGATTTTTTTGAGTTTAGATTTTTGGCTAAATTTAAATTTATATTTAATTCCCTCATGCTTGCAGTATTTGGGAAACGGCATATATTGAAGTTAGTGGATTCGAAAAAAATATACCGAATTCACGGTATATTTATTTTTTAGACAATGAGTTATGCGATTGGGATGCGGATAGGTGCTTCGGTCTTTTCTTTTTCGAAAGAAATGGTGAGCACGCCGTCTTTTAATTCTGCTTTTACGCTACCTTCGTCTTCGCGAACTTGGACTGGAAGGGCGATAGTACGAGAAAATTCTCCCCAATAACACTCTTGGATGTGCCAACGAGTGGTTTGTTCATCTTCGCCGCCGCTAAGGACACCGGAGATGGTTAAGATATTGTCAGAAATGGTAACATCGAGGTCCCCTTTGGAGATGCCTGCGGTGCGAGCTTTGACAACTAATTTGTCGGCAGTTTCGTATACATCCACTGCTAATTGTCCTGGAAAATCACCAGGTTCTTCTTCCCACGCCTCTGGATCTTCTTCTGCTGGAAGTGGACTCGGTTGTTCTTCTAGAGCTGAAACTGGTTCAGAGTCTAGGCCATCATTATCCAGAAAAGCGGCCGCGAGTTCATCTTCCATAAGCATGTCTTCGTCATTAGTACGAGCCATTGCTTGTATTCCTCCACATTAACTATTGTTCTTAACTATTATAAGAGTGGTTATGGTAAAAATCAAGAGTAAACAGCTTTATCGTGTAAAAATTACAATAGAAAAATTTATTTTAGATATGGTTTTGCCAAACAGATGTGTGCGGTGCCAGGGAGAGGGCGGGATTTTTTGTGACCGTTGTAAAAAATATATAAGCATAATCAATCCGGGCTATGTGATGAATGATATGTATGGGTTTGAAAAATTATTGGTAGCAGGACTGAAAGAGGGGTGGTTTGAAAGGATGGTGCGAGACTTTAAATATAAGGGGAGGCGAGATTATGGAGAATTTTTGGCGGAGAAATTGGGAGAGGTAATTTTTGGTGAAGTAAAGAGAATGAAGTTTGATGACAGGTCGAGTGAAGTTGAGAGAATAAAGCTTGATAATGGGTTGAGTGACAACTCGGGTGATGCACCGGTTGAGGTATCAAGAATGATGGATGCTGAGATACAAGAAATTCGAAAAATTGTTTTAGTTCCCTTGCCGACGATTCGAAAACATATTCGAGAGAGAGGATTTGATCATACTTTAAGATTATGTTTTGAGCTGGAGAATTTTTTACAGAAAGAATTAGAGAGGTTAGGTGTGAAGGTGGAGTATGAAAATTTATTGGTGAGAAAAAATAAGACGGTGCAGGTGGGTAAAGTGAAAAAAGAACGTATGAGACAGGCGGAGAAAGCATACGGAATTCGGGAGGGGATAAAAATTGAGAATAAGACGCTCTATATATTGGTGGATGATGTGACGACTACGGGTGCTTCCCTTGCGGCGGCGAAAAAAATACTGCAGACTGATCGAGTGTGGGCTGCAGTATTGATGAAAGAACGTTGATTAGTTGGTAGTACCGACACCGATCACTGAGTTGAGGACGAAATGAACGATGGCGTAAGCGAGCATTGAGATAATGAGGCCGATGATGGCATAGAGTACGGTATTTTTGGCATCTGTAACCTTTTTAGAGTCACCACCAGAGAGAATATAACGAAGGCCACCGTAAACTAGCATAATAACTGAGATGAGGCCGACAATGAGCAATACGGTATTAGTGATGCGGCTGAAAACACCATTGTCGCCGATGAGTTCAGTAGGCATACCATCAGCACGGGCAGCATTTGCACCTTCTTGGACACTAGTAGCAGAAGCTAGGAGGCGGCTAGAAAAAAGACAGGCAAAAGCACCGAGGCCGGTAAAAGTTTGTGTAATAATTTTGGTAATTTTTTTCATGAAATATAGAATCTCGCGGTTAAATTCGACAATATTATTTTAACACAGATATGCGAAAAAGCAACGAATTGCCTAAATTAATATCTCAAGTAAAACACTAAGCAATCTAAATTAGCTTTTTAAGGTGTTGCGTTGATGTAATGGAAAATTTTTAATTACAGAGATATTTGAGGAATATTTGGAAAAACTATTAGAGATGTGGTGAATTTATGATAAGATAGAGATAGACGGAGAGTTACCCAAGTGGCTGAAGGGGGCGGTTTGCTAAATCGCTAGTGTGGGGAGACCTGCAGCGGGAGTTCGAATCTCCCACTCTCCGCCATAAATGTCGTCGATTGGAAAGATCCTTGAAAGGGTCTTTTATTATTCTAAAAATTCTTTTTAGAATAATGCGATTCTCTGTCTTCTGCGTCGTCTTATTCTTTTATATCTATTTTTCCTAATAATTCTACGTAAATCATTTGGGCTTCTTCAGATAACTTTCCGTTATAAATAAGGTCGCTTATTATTTTTTGAAGTTGATTTTTATTAATTAGTCCTTGTGCGGTAAGAAGGACTATATTTTCCATATTTTGGATAAAAATATCTATAAAAAATTGATCAAAAGCATTTAGTTCTAGGAAGAAGGCTCCAGCTATGATAGCTGCTCTTTTGTTCCCGTCATAAAACCCATGATTTTTAGTAATTGAAAAGACTAAATGAGTAAGTTTTTCTTCAAAACTTGGGTAGTAGCGGTCATCTTGGATGAAATTAATAAAGCTTTGTAATAAATTTTCATTAAATACCCCTACTGCACCACCAGACTTACGAATAACTTCATCGTGTTTTTCAATTAAGTCGTTGTAAGTTGGATAAATAATGTAATTCATACTATTTATCTCTTAAGCGTTTTAACATTTTTAAATTATCATCAATTCTTTCTGATAATGCTTTGCTTTTTTCTCCAA
>CALIXG010000067.1 GCA_938046495.1 uncultured Candidatus Saccharibacteria bacterium
AATATCTGAAAAGAGCGCCGTATTTACCACATGCACATAGTAAAACCACGCACGCACTTGGCCCACGTATTCCACGATGAAATCTGCTGGGTAATTCTTTTCAAATTTTTCGCGATTTTCAAAAGGATAATGCAACTGCGCAAATGGCATCGAACCTGATTCAAACCAACAGTCTAACACCTTATCAATACGCTTAAAATGTTCACCGTCAATCTCAAATTCAATTTCATCCACCCATGGACGGTGATAATCTTCGAGTCTCGTACCGGAAAGTTCATAAAGTTCATCGTAAGAACCCACTACTTTCACACTTCCCTTATTACCTTTCCAAACCGGCATTGCCGTAGCAAAGAAACGATCACGCGACAAGTTCCAGTCCGGTGCCGCTTCGATATTTTTCTCGAAACGTCCATGCTTCAAATATTCTGGGAACCAATTAATTTTTTCATTTTCAGAAATCAACATGGTTTTCGAATCCGTCACATTGAAGAACCAGCTTGGAAATGCCCGGTAAATAATGCGTTGCTTCGAGCGTGGATTGAATGGATATTCGTGCTTAATATATTTAATACGATATACGATACCCTTTTCGAGCAGCATCTTAGCAATAATTTTATTTGCCGCCCAAAGTTCGATTCCATTTTCATCAGTTTTGCGTACCCCGAGGTCCATCAACCATTTCTCAGCTGCCTCCACGTAGTAACCCTGTTCATCCAAAAGATCCACAAAGTCCACTTCGTGCGCCAAAGCCAAATCATAGTCCGCCTCGCCATAAGCTGGAGCGATATGCACGATACCCGTACCATCTTCATCTGAGACATATTCTGCAGTCAGCACGTGATAGGTATCTTTTTTACGTTCCTCACGGGAGAAATTTTCCATCAAAGGCTGATATTCCAAGCCCACTAACTCCGCGCCCGAAAGTTCCTTCAAAAGTTCATATTCTCCCTCAAAAACTTCTGCCGCCGTCTTCACTAGTGTTACGATTTTCTCTTCACCCACTTGGTACAGACCATAAGTTAATTTTTCATTTACCGCCAAAACCAAGTTCGCAGGCAAAGTCCAAGGCGTGGTCGTCCAAGCTAGCAGATACGCTCCCTGAAGTTCCCCTTCACTCACTACCTTAAATTTCACAAACACCGATGGATCGGTCACCTCTTGATAAGCATCGTTGTCCATCGTCACTTCGGCCTTCGAAACCGGCGTCGAGAATTTGGTGTCATACATCAAAACCTTGCGGCCCTCGAAAATCAAGCCCTTTTCATACAAAGTTTTAAACGCCCACCAAACCGATTCCATATAATTCTTATCCATTGTACGATAAGCCCCACGAAAATCTACCCAACGACCAATACGCTCAATCGTCGATTCCCAAGCTTCCGAATTTGCCACCATTGAAGCCTTAGCCTTCTCGATATAGGTCGCTAGCGGCCACTTCGTACCAATTTCTCGACGATCGGTAATTCCTAATTGCTTCTCGACAAAATTCTCTGCCGGCAAGCCGTGACAATCCCAACCCCAACGACGCTCTACCCGTTTTCCGCGCATCGTCCAAAACCTTGGCACTGCATCCTTCGTCACTGAAGAAAGCAAGGTTCCGTGATGTGGCATACCAGTAATGAATGGAGGTCCATCATAAAACACATATGAATTATCAATATCGCGTTGCTCAATCGATTTTTCAAAAGTCTGATTTTTCTTCCAAAATTCGATCAAAGCTTTTTCGTATTCTAAAGCTCGTCTTCTTGTATTTGCTTGATATTTCATATTCCCTCTTTCTAATCCGTTTCCTCTGTATTTTTCAAAATTTTCGTATATATTCCGTTCGGTTCATCCATTGTCGTTTCAATAATTTCTTCACGGAATAATTCGTAAATATTTCCCTCAATTTTGTCATCAAAGTACAATTTTAAATCGTATAACCTGCGTAAATGTTCCCCTGCGCGTCGAATATTGTGCCGAATCAAGATATCCGAGAAGCGATCCGAAATCGTCATAATCCCCGTATGGTGACACATATTGTCGCAAAGTTGAATCAAACGATCATAATCATCAATTTCCACTCTTAGCATATATTCTTGCGTCATGCGAATCGTATCCTCGTCCATCCCCTCCCAAAATTCGTCACGGTTCAAAGTCGGAAAACCGTAATAAGTGTGGGTCATCGAAATTCGCGCTGGAATCTCGAGACCCTTTTCCATCAAAATTTCATAACCAAAAATCGGGTGCTTCAATCCTGCATGTTTCATTTTCACCCGACCGATATCGTGCAGCAATCCCACTGCATAAGCCATATCTGGGTCAAGCTGATCTTTTTTCATGGCACGCGCAATCGCCTCTGCTGCTCTCGCCGTACTCTTAGAGTGCTGCTCCCAGTAGATTTTATATCCCGGCTGCGTTTTACCCCAGGCAAAAATTGCCTCTGCTTGTTCCCTGATTTTATTCATCCCCTTAATTATACAACAAAAATCCAGACTTCGCTAAAAGCCAAACGCCCTCATCTAAGCTACCCCCCCATTCTTCACGAATCCCCCTCTCATATCGCTAATTCTAGACTTCGCGAATCACGTATTTTACTTCGGAAATTTGTGGCAATGGCCTACCCGCCCACTTTTTTACCACCATCCCGTCATCTTGCAAAACCAAAACCGTCGGATATTGCACAATATCTCTCGCTCTCGCGAATATTTCCCCATCAATCGTTTCTGGATCAATTAGTTCCACTTCTTTTCGCGCCTCATATTCAAAGTCTCGCTTCCACATCTCGGCTTCCGAGGCAAATTCTGAATGTTGCTTCACCACTATTACTACACGCATTCTTTTTTCTTCTTTCTCTGTTCCCTAATAATACTTTCGAACTCATCCAAAGTCTTAAACTGCAAAAACACACTGGCAAATCGCACATAAGCCACTTCATTTTTTTCCGCCAAAACATCCAAAATCGCCTGACCAATCTCATGCGATTCCACTTCATCTCGATCTAGAGCGTACATCTTCGCAGTCACCGAGTTTACCACATCTTCAATCTCAAATTCCGAATTAAAAAACTTGCCTACACTGCGTTTTACCGCACCGCGCAATTTATCTCGATCGAAAACTTCTCTGTTACCACTACGTTTTTTCACCGTCAAAGTCGGCAACTCAATGCGTTCATATGTTGTAAAGCGATAACCGTCTTTCGTCACGCGACGACGACGAATCATCTGGCCATCCGTAGTTTCCCGGCTTTCCAGCACTTTACTATCGCCAATGCCAATATTTATATTCATTATAATTTCTATCTAAAATGACTGGACTAGCCAGTCATTTCGAATTGTTAAGTTATTTTTTATTGCGGAATCTTGCACGAAGTGAAGGTGGTACATCCAAATCTTCTTCTTCGTCTTTTTTACCGATGCGTTCCCAAATATTTTCTTTTGGGGTAGCCGTGAAATCATTTTGGAATTCATTGGTTGAGGTAGCAGAATGATCGAAGCTATTAATTGGTGCCGCTACTGGCTCACTGGCCTGTGACTTCATCGCTTCCACGCGTTCCATCACTTCCGCATTACGACGAGCTTCTTCTTCCTCGGCACGCTTTTGACGGTAATAATCCGAATCAAAACCAGTTGCTACCACGGTAATTACGATTTCATCTTGCAATTCTGGGCGAATTGAAGCACCGAAGATAATATTAGCATCTGGAGAAACTGCACCAGTGATTTCCTCGGCTGCTTCTTGGATTTCGGACATTGACATATCATAGCCACCAGCTACCGAGAAGAGTACGCCACGAGCACCGTCAATTTTCACTTCGATAAGTGGGGATTCAATAGCTTGTTGAGCTGCCAATTTCGCACGGTTTTCACCGGAAGCACGGCCGATACCCATCAATGCTGAACCCGCATTCTTCATAATAGCCTTCACATCCGCAAAGTCCAAGTTAATCAGCGCATGTTCGGTAATTAATTCTGAAATACCTTGCACGCCTTGACGCAAAACATCGTCTGCAATCTTAAAAGTTTCGAGCAGTGGAGTGCGTGGATCAATCGTTTGCAGTAAACGGTCGTTAGGAATCGTAATTAAAGCATCGACTTCCTTGGCCAATTTTTCAATCGCAGAGTCAGCATTCTTCTTACGCTGTGCACCTTCGAAGGTGAATGGCTTAGTCACCACCCCAACGGTCAAAATATCTTGTTTTTTAGCTTCCTGAGCCACTACTGGACCAGCACCAGAACCGGTACCACCACCAGCACCCAGAGTAATGAAGACCATATCGGCATCCTTAATAGCTTCACAAATATTATCACGGCTTTCTTCCGCAGCGGTTTGACCTTTTTCTGGATCACCACCGGCACCAAGACCTTGTCCAATATGAACTTTCACATCTGCATTAGAGTGATGTAGAGCCTGGGCATCGGTATTGACCGCAATAAATTCAACACCGGAAAGTCCAACTTCCTTCATGCGATTTACCGCAGAACCGCCAGCTCCACCGACACCGATTACTTTAATCGTCGCTTTGCTTTCCACCTCTGTTGGTTTTATTTCTGGCATCTTTATTCCTCACTTTTAACTATAGATTACTTCTATATTAACACATTTCTAGCCAGAATAAGAGATTTTTATCTTCCACCGCCAAATAATTTGCCGAAGAAGCTCATTGGTTTTTCTTCCACACGCGTTTCTTGCTCGCGCATGTCGTCATTCATCATCAAAGCCAAACCAATCGCCACCGCAAAACGAGGCTTCTTGGTCTCATTGTCAATATGAGTCACATCCATTAGTGGCAAGCCAATCCTAGTAGCCACTTCCATATGCTCCCTCGCGAAGCGTTCAATTCCACGCATCTCCGCGCCTCCACCCGTCAAAACTACACCTTCTGGCAGTTTCTTTTCGTACCCCGCAATGGCAATTTCTTTCTTCACGTGCTCAAAAATATCAATCAAACGGTCTTCCACGATTCGATTTACCATCGTCTTCGTGAAGCTAATCGATTCATCACCAAAGCGCATCGTCATCGGCTTATCATTATCAATTAATTCCGCCGTCACGTATTTCATCTTAATTTCTTCGGCCACCTCTGTACTCACTGCCAAACTAATCGCGATATCATTCGTAATGTGGTTCGCGCCGATATTAATCACGCCAAAATATTGCAAGAAACCTTCCATAAAAATCGCCACCGAAGTCGTCGCCGCCCCCATTTCCACTACTGCCACGCCATTTTCCTTCTGGCTCTCAAGCAGTACTGCGCGCCCCGCGGCTACTGCCGTTGGCACTAATTTCAAGGCATTAATATTCAAGGCTCCCGCCACTTCCTTCAAATTCATGCAAACTGGCAAAAGTGCCGAAACCACATTGGCTTGCATTTCCAGTTTCACTCCGCGCATACCAATCGGATTTCTAATTCCGCCCTGACCCGCAATCGCATATTCCACTGGAATCACGTCTAATAGTTCACGGTTATCTGGTACAATCCCCGATACCGCAAATTCCTTTAAGCGCGTCACATCTGCCTCAGTAATTTCCGTACCCGTAATCGAGATGCCGCCCTGCGTCGGCGCTGTACCGACATTTGAACCATTAATTGAAAGATAGGCGTCTGCCAAATTCATCCCGATCATACGATCGATTTCTAGCGAAGCCGTCTCGAGCGCGTGCACCGCATTGCGCAAATTCGTCACCACGCCCTTGCTCATCCCCCCGTTTTGCGGTGACTCAATCTTACCTACTACGGTAATCTGACCATTCATCTCACTGAGGACTACTTCGCGAATATTTTGCGTCCCCATATCAATGCCAAAACTAAACTTTGGTGTTTGCTCGTTCATATATTTTCATTATAACATAAACATTTTCCAGTCTACATCAAAAAATCTGACGACTCGCGCCAGATTCTCCTAAATCTGCTGACATTTTCACCAGATTTCCTGAACCTACTGACGACTCGCGCCAGATTTTCCTGAATCCACTGACGACTCGCGCCAGATTTTCCTTTTTTCTACAATCTACGAAGCCCCCCTACTTTGTTGATTTATCAACTCACTCTTTTGGACAGTTCGGTAAAGTCAAAACTTCGTAACCATCTTCGGTCACCAGAATCGTATGTTCACAGTGACAACCGATCGAACCATCCGAAAGCACCACATTCCAACCGCTCTCCGGATCCACATGATTATATGGCTTACCCAGAGATGACATTGGTTCAATACAGAGTGTATCTCCTGGCTTCAAAACATATCCACGACCGCGTTTACCGTAATTTGGCACTTCTGGCTCCATATGCATCGATTTACCGATAAAGTGACCGACATAATTTTCAATCACCCCAAGATGCCCTGCGCGCAATACTTTTTCTACCGCATAGCCGATATCGCCCAGATGTACTCCTGGCGCCACCGTCTCGATTCCCGCCCAAAGCGCCTTTTCGGTAGTCTTAATCATCTGTTTTACTGCCGGATTAGCCTTACCGACTACCGTAGTAAATGCTGCATCTGTATGATATCCCTTATAGCCAATCACCAAATCAAAAGAGACCTTATCACCATCTTCCAGCGCATAGTCAGTGTTCGGCGCGCCATGCACCAATTCGTCATTTACCGAAATACAAATCGACCCCGGAAATTTCTCTTCTAATTCATCATAAGAAACCGTCGACCCACGTGACACAATCTGTTTCCTTACCCAGGCATCCAGCTCGCGCTTGGTCATTCCCACTGCGACATACTCGCGTAGGTCCCACAAAATCTCCCCCAAAATCTTGCCACCTTCACGCATTGCTTCAATTTTTACTTTATCCATAACTGATATTATACTACTCTTTTATACCCCTGTTAAGGCTTCCATTAACTAACGCCAAAATTCTAATTTACTTTATCTTAGCCCGCACCACTAGCTCTGACATTTTTCTGCTTCAACTAACGCCAAAATCCTCTGATTGACCGTTTCCTCGTCACCATTTCCGTCCACTTCGTAAACTTTCAGGCCTTTCTCTTTCATTTTTGCCAAAAACGGCACACTTTTTTCTCGGTAATAATTAATTTTACGCTGCCAAACCGCCAGATTATCATCTTCCCGACCCCTTAAACTCAACCTGCGATAAAGCTCTGCCTCATCCACCCGAATATCTACCACGAATTCTACCTCTTGAAAAATTCCGGTTTTTTCCAACATTTCTACCTGTTCGACACTTCCCGGTTGACCATCAAATACTACATCCTTACCCGATCTTATTTCTCGGTACATATTTTCCGTCAAAAGCGCCACCAAAAGTTCTTCCGGAATCATCGCTCCTGTCTGAGTGTATTCTTCAAAACGCTTCGAGTCGCGAATTAATTGCCCCGCTGAAAGCCAAGTTCGTCCCAGTTCCGCCGCCAACATTCTCCCCTGTGTCGATTTTCCCGCCCCCGCCGGGCCGTAAACCATAATCATATTTTACGCGCCTTTCTTTATAACTTCATTTTTACAAAAATCACAGAGCCATCTCTATTATTTTACTTTTCAATATTAAAATTACGATTCCGACCTTATAATTACAATTTCGACCTCATAACTTCGTTTTTCATCATCAAAAGCGCCCTCTCATAGACTTCTTCCGGTGTTCCCACTCCATCAAGCACCAAAAAACCTACTCCGCTTCCGAGTAGTGGTGCGATAATTTTTCCTCTGTTATCTTGGTAAATTTTCCAGCGTTCCTCAAAAATTTCCGGCGAATCTTGTTCACGTCCTCTTAAAGCGATACGCTTTTGCACCTCGGTTTTTGGCACGTCCACTTCGATCATGTAGTCAATTTTTATTCCCCGCGACAATAAAATTTCCACCTGATTTGCCGTCCTCGGATAACCATCAATAATTGCATTTTCCGCAGTTTCTAATCTTGAAAAAATCAAATTCGACACCATCTGATCGTCAAACAATTGTGCCGTCGCTAATTTTTCTTGTACCCACGGCTCCTTGCTTTCTCTGAGAATCGCTCCACCGGAAATCCACTCCCAGCCTAGCTCTTCCGCTAATCTTTTACCTAAAGTACTTTTGCCGCTTCCCGGCCCGCCTAAAAAAATTATATTCATCATTTTAAGTATAGCACCAACCAGCATCAAAAAACCCTCATCTGCGAGGGTTTTTAGTTATTTTAAGCCAAGTTTAATTCGTTCGGTTTTTTCTGCTTTGCGGATTTCACGCAAAATTGCCTTACGACGACGCTCTCTCTTGGAAATAGGCTTAGAGAAACGTAATTGTGATTTTGCTAGTGGCATAATTCCACTCTGTAAAACCTTACGATTAAAACGACGAATAATATTCTCGTTAGCCTCACCCTGGTCTTTTCTAGTTACTTTTATTGACATATAGCAGGATTATACCAGAGAGCCGCAGATTTTTCAATATCTAATCACTGGGATCGCTCTTTTTAATTTGTAGTAACCGACTTTCCACGGTTTTTCGTCCTCTCCACTCATTGAGTACTAAATTTATATGCACATTATAAGTCGCATTTTTATCCAAATTAAACCACTCTTCCCGCGCATTAAACACCAAAGCCTTGAACAAATTTCCGTCTTTTTCCAGAGTAAACTTCAGATGTTTTTTCTCAGTACCGAGTGTTTCAACGAACTTAATTTTTGTATTCAAAAGCTCAAAAATTGGCTCCGCATTCCCTTGCCCAAATGGCTGAAGTACTGACATCTCTTCATATAAATCCACATCCAGTTCCGCCAAATTATCCACCTGAATATCTTCCGTTACCTCCAGATATTTTTCTTGTTCAGTTAAGTTTAGACTTCGATAATATTGATTCACCGCCTCTTTGAAGCGCATCAAATCTTCTTTTTTCAACTTCACTCCACAGGCCGCCGCATGCCCACCTCCACCAATTAAGGTCTCATTTACCGCCTTGATTGCTTCTGCCAAATTAAAATCCCCAAACGATCGTCCCGACCCCTTATAAATCCCTTCTGTTTCCCCCAAAACGAAGGCCGGTCTACGATATTTTTCTACTAATCTTCCTGCAATAATTCCTAGCACTCCTTCATGCCAATTGCCAGCCGCCACAATTACCGGCTTCTCATCGACCAAAATCTCCTCCAGTGCCGCTCGTTGTGCCGTGCGCCTCTCGCCATTCAATCGGTTCAACTCTTCCGCCAACATTACCACTTCCGCTCGCTCCTTCGACATCAAAAGTTTTAATGAAATTTCCGCCGACTCCATGCGTCCACCGGCATTTAGCCTTGGTCCAATTTGGAAACCAATAGCCTCTGAGTCAATTTTTTGTACACCCGCCACGCGCATCAATTCTAAAAGTCCCACACGCTTAGTTTTCTGCAAAATAATCAAACCAAAGTAGGCTAGTTCTCGATTAATTTGATTCATCACCATCGAATCACAAATCGTCCCAATTAGCACTAAATCTAAATACCATTTTTCCTGATTTTGTGGAATCATTCCCTCGAGTACTAGCGCCTGCATCACCATAAAAGCTACCCCCGCCCCACAAATCTCTCGGAGTTCTCTCTTCTCTAAATCAGCTTCATTTTCATCGTATCGTTTTGGATTCACCACCGCGAGTGCTCGCTCTGGCACACCATTCATTAATTCATGATGGTCGGTCACTATTGTATCAATTTTGTGTTCAGCTAATTTCTGAATCACTTCCGCATTATTACTACCACAATCCACCGTCACCACCAGTCCCACCCCCAGTTCCACGGCTTTCTCTAAGCACCTTTCACTCATTCCGTAACCATCGATAAAACGATCTGGCAACATCACCTCTACTCGCTTCACTCCCGCAAGTTTCAGCGCCTCACACATAATCGTACTTGCCGTCACTCCATCCACGTCGTAGTCGCCATAAACTAGTACTGTCTCACCCTGACTCACTGCCGTCTTAATTCGCGCTACCGCCACCTCGATATCTGGTAGTTTCTTTGCATGCTCCAGGCTATATTTTGGCCGCAAAAATTCTTCCGTCACGCCCCTTTTAGCCAAAATTTTCTCAAAAATCTTCGACATACTTCAATAATTATTGAATTGTCTTCGTTATTTTTTGGTTTGGTGACATTTGCTGACTTTTAATCACAATCGTCTGCAATTCTTTCAAGATTGGATATTGTTTATTTGTCTGATAAATAGTCGTGTTACCCTTTTTCGAAGTCACCAAAAAATTCGCCTTTTCCAGCCTCTTTAGTTCCCTTTGAATATTACCCGCATCCTCGTGAATCAATTTCGCCAGTCCCCTAACGTGAACCTTAAAGTCCGGATATTTGGCAAAAACTACCAAAATTTTCCGGCGAACCCGAGATGTGATAAAAACATCTAACATTTACCTCTTTCCTTTCTTAAAGTATATCATAAATGCTAAAATATACTTGATGTACTATGAGGTAATTCCCACCACTACTTTCAAAAAATCTCCTCTCTTTTCTGATGGTCTCCTTACCTACTCTTTTGACCAAAACATCGCTCCAGGCACCATTGTTTCTATTCCTCTCGGCAAGAAAACCGCCATTGGCATTATTTATCGAAAAACCACCGCTCCCTCTGACCAAAATTTTGTTATTAAATCGATTAATAAAATTGTTCACCCAATCCCCCTACCTAACCATCTCCTAAAAAGCCTCACCTGGCTCTCCTCTTACTATCTAAATCCGGTTGCCAAAACCGCCAATCTTTTTCTTCCTCTCGGCATTGAGAAAAATCGTCGCAAAAAATCTTCCACTACCCCTACCTCTACCACTACCTCTACCACCAACACTGTTAACACTACACCTATTAAGACCGCAATCCCAACCACCATCACCTCCACCACTACAAAGACCACGACTCCTGCCACCGCTAGCAAACAAATCCCCCTTAATTCCGCTCAAAAACAAGCCCTCGCCGAACTACATAAAATCAAAACTCACACCAAATTACTTCACGGCATTACAGGTTCCGGTAAAACCAATATCTATCTCAAGCTCGCCCAGCAAATTTTCGATTCCAATCAATCCATCATTCTGCTTGTCCCCGAAATTTCCCTCACTCCACAACTAGTCAGTCGTTTTCAGGAGCATTTTGGCGACCAGGTCATCTCTTTACATTCCAAACTCACCGAAGCCGAACGTCACCTTATCTGGCAACGCATCCACGAAGCCGATCGGTCCACGCCTTTTGTCATAATTGGCCCACGCTCCGCTCTTTTTTCACCCCTAAAGAACCTTGGACTTCTTATTATCGATGAAGCCCATGAGCCTAGCTTCTATCAAGATACTTCACCACGCTACCATGCACTTCGTCTTGCCAGCTTCATGGCCCAAACCTTAAAAATCGATTGTCTCCTCGGTACCGCTACTCCACGCGTTGAGGATTATTTCCTAGCGCAAAAGAATCACGCCTACGTTGCCCTCTCTGAAAAGGCTAAATCCATCACCAGCCAAACCAAAATTAGTCTCATCGACCTCAAAGATCGTGCTCTCTTTACCAAAAATCGCTATTTTTCCGATACCCTACTCCAAGACATCGAAAATAATCTCAAACAACACAAGCAAACCCTGCTTTTTCATAATCGCCGCGGCTCTGCCCCGCTCACGCTCTGCGAACACTGTGGTTACCAAATCCTCTGTCCCAACTGTCTTCTTCCGCTCACTCTTCATAGTGACTCCTATCAGCTGATTTGCCACACTTGTGGCCATCATGAACCGGTCCCTTCCACCTGTCCGGTTTGCCATCACGGTTCCCTTATTCATAAAGGCTTTGGCACTAAACTTCTCGAATCAGAACTCAAAAAACTCTTTAAGTCTGCTCGCATCGCTCGCTTTGACGCAGATAATACTACCGCCGATTCCCTCACCCAAAATTTTGAAGCCGTCAAAAACGGTGATATTGATATTATCATTGGCACCCAAACCATCGCCAAGGGCCTCGATTTACCCTTATTAAATACCGTCGGAATCGTCCAAGCTGATGCCAACCTCAACCTACCTGACTACGCCGCCGAGGAACGCACCTTCCAGCTCATAACTCAGGTCATCGGTCGCGTCGGACGCGGTCACACCGATATTAATCACGTTTTCTTGCAAACCTTCCAACCCGAACACCCCGTCATCCTCGCCGCTAAATCTCTTGATTACGCCAAGTTTGCCAAATATCTCATTAAGAAGCGTCAACTTTCTCACTTACCACCATTTTTCTATTTACTCCGTATCTCTATCGTCAAAAAGACCGAAGACCTCACCATTAAAAAGATTATGGAGCTCCATCGTGCGCTCAAAAAATTCCCCGACGTTTATCTTTCCGCTCCTACACCCTCCTTTCACGAATACACTCCCAGTGGCTATTCTTGGCAAATCATCGTCAAAGCCAAAAAACGCGACTCACTCACTCACCTCATCGAGTCACTTAACCAATATCCCGAAATTCGCTTCGCTATCGACCCGCCAAGCCTGATCTAATTCACTAAGTCTAACCTACTTCACTTAGGCCTAATTCGACCCATCAAGTCTGATTCAATATTTCAAGCTAAATTTAATTCCTTTAATTTCTAGGTGATATTTTCTGCGCCCACCACGGCGCCCTTATCAAAACTTAAATGGAGGAAGAATAGTATATTTGAAATTATGATTATAAAAATCTAGGATACTTTTTTGGTCATATGTGTTGAGAGATAGTTCTAATTATAGTATGGGAGTTTAATATAATTCTTTCTTCCTCCATCCAAGCCTTGCCTTTTGGCGTCTATTTCGTTTTTTCTTTTTTGTCCTTTCTTTTAATTAATTGTGATTATTTAGCTTCATTATAAGACTTCCAATTTTTAGAAAACCTCTCTCCTTACCAAACCCCTAGTCTATCTCTACCGCACCAGGTTAAAAGTTAACTCTGATATCTCCATAAATCACCCTTGAAACAACCCAAAATCCCGACAAATTAACTTCAAAATTATTCCAACAACTTCAAAAAATACCTCGACCCCCTCACTATATTCCGCTTAAGCTTTATAAAAACCCAAAATCGGTTATAATATTAAGATATGAAAATTATTGAATCTCCTGACCCAAGACTTCGTCAAAAGTCTCAGAAGGTCAACTATGTTACTGATGAAATTAAAGATATGATCCAGGCAATGGTCGATGCCAGCCTCCAATGGGAAAAATCTCACCCTCACGAGCTCTCTGCCGCCATGGCTGCCCCCCAGCTCGGTATTAATAAACGTCTCATTATTATCCGCGACAGTATGGATGACAAAGCAAATACTTCCTTCACGACCCTTGTAGACCCAGAAATTATCAAGCAAGAAGGTAAAATTGTCGAAGATTTTGAAGGCTGTCTCTCTGTCCCATTTATTTACGGTAAGGTCCCACGCTATTCGAAAATTCGCGTCAAAGCTAAACTCGAAGATGGTACCGAAGTACGCATTAAAGCTACCGATGAACTCGCCCGCACCCTCGCTCACGAAATTGATCATCTCGACGGTATCCTCTTTATTGATCGTATTAAAGATAAGACTGACGCCTTCTTCGAACTCGATAAAAATGGCGACCTACAGCCAGTCGATTACGAAACTCGTATTAAAAATAACAAACAACTTTTCCCTGACGAAGACTAGTCTTTTTCTATTGAACACATAATTTATTCGAGGCAAAAAATGAGTACAAAATTTATCTTTTTTGGTAACGGACCTCTGGCAGAAGCCACATTAAGTCAACTTCTTACCGCTAAAAATCTGGAATTAGTTTTCCATGCTAAAACTAAGGAAGATTTAGTAGAAGTTGCCCGCTTAAAACAAGAAAATCCCGAAATTAAAGGCATCCTCGCTAGTTTCGGTATCCTAATCAAGTCCGATCTACTCGAACTATTTGAACCCGAAGGCATTCTAAATCTCCACCCCTCTCTCCTTCCTCTTTACCGTGGTGCCTCACCAATTGAATCTGCGATTTTAAACGGCGATCAAGATTTTTCTGTCTCTATTATGAAGCTGGTTAAAGCCATGGATGCCGGACCAATTTACTATCAAACTACCATCAAAGCCTCTGAGTTCTCATCCAACCTACCCGAAAAATTTGAAATCTACCAAAAACTTGCCACCACTGGTGCTAATTGGCTCATCGAACACCTAGACTCCCTACCAAAACCTACCCTGCAAGACGATGAGAAGGCCACCTTCACCACTAAGTTCGATAAAACAGACTCGAACCTATCCTTATCCGAACTTAGCGCCACAGCGGCTCTCAATCGCATTCGTGCCTTCCAAGGTTTCCCAAAAAGCAAACTTCAAATCTACGGCCACGAATGTATTATTTTAAAAGCCCACGTCGAAACCGAACAATCCAATAATCCTCTTTCGTTCCCTTGTCAGGACGGCAACTTCCTCGTTATTGACCAACTTCAACCAGCCAGCAAAAAACCGATGGATGCCAAATCCTTTATCAACGGCTACCTAAAATAATCCGCTACCTCCCTAAACCTCCAAAATCCAGAACTCAAAAACTAACAATACTCCACTCTGACCCATCTCACCACCAAAAATTCCCTCTTCCAAGGGATTTAAATTCTATTTTACCACCAAAAATCCCTCTTCCGAGGGATTTAAATTTTGTGTTCAAAGTATTTTTAATCTATAAAGTCATCGATTTACGAATTTCTTCACTTGAAGCGCGTACTTCTTGTTTCAATTCCTCAAATACTTGACGAGAAACTTCTGCATAATTTGGACGATTGGTTTGAATCCATTTTACACTCAAATATTCACTTAAGATATCTACCGTTCCCTCTGTTACTTCGTAGCGTTTCAAGAGATTTTGATAAACTTCATCGATGCGATAATCACCTAATTTCGCCAAGGCTTTAATCATCACATTTTTGTCTTTTTTCATAATACCGTCAAACTCTTCGAGTTGTTCCAAGCTCAAGCCTTCACTTAACTTTTCGCCGATACGGTTTTCTAGCAGTCTCTGTGCTTCTTCGATGAAAGCGGTTCTTTGCATCTCATCAAGATCACCTAGTCCCGTTTCTCTCAAAAAATTTTCATCCACCCGAATCATATTATCTCCTAATTTACTCCATTATAACGCTTTTTTCTATCAACCACAAGCATTATCCCGATTGCAAATCATTATTCCGATCACAAGCGTTATCCCAGTCGCAACCATTAACCTTCCAACCAAAATCCTAATCCTAATCCTAATCCTCTCCCTCCTCTAAAATCCGCCAAGCCAGTTTCGCACATTTCACCCTCGCTGGCATATTTTGAATCATCGAAAAAACTTCTAACTCACCCCTAATTTTCTGCGCTTTTTCGCTTGAAATTCCCATCACCAAATCAAAGAATCCCTGCATCAGCTCTCGTGCTTCATCCAAAGTTTTCCCTCTAATCGCATCAATCATCATATCTGCCGAAACCTTCGAAATTGCACAAACCACCCCTGAAA
>CALIXG010000068.1 GCA_938046495.1 uncultured Candidatus Saccharibacteria bacterium
AATTTTTCATTTCGGGCTTCAATTAGAAGTTCATCGGCGTAACGCCAGACATCATCTTTCTCGCGGAAGTGACGAGAGATGATAGTAGTGGTAATTTTTTCAAGATTTTTACGACGAAGGCGTTTGGGCACGGCTTTATACCCATCACTAAAATTATAACCACCACGGATTTCACTGGAGATGGTACCAGAAGCGAGATATCTTTTGACGAAACGGTCGAGATAGTTTTCGGGATGAGCGCGAAAATAGGCGACGGCATAGAGGTCGGTGGGGCCTTGAGGAAGTTTAAGGATGGCAAAATGGTATTCGATGCCAGGCCACTTTTCGTAACGTTCCTTTAGCTGAAGCTCAGGGAAGAAGCGATGAATTTTTTCAACAGTTAGTTCGCGATCTTGACACCAGTAAGGACGTCGCCAACCACTGAAACGGGAGTAGCTGATATCTAGGTCGAGCGGGTAGAAACCGGTAAGCATTTCGAGGCGGTCGATAAATTCGGTTTGATTAATTTGAAAATTAATGGTGTTTGGAGTAAGTTCTTCGATTTCGAGTTGGTAGTAAACTTCGTTATCGTCCGGGAGATGGACAAAACGATTGCCGGGCCCGTGAGCGGATTTAAAAAGTTCTTTGGCATTAAGCGCGCGTGGATTTTTGTCGGGTGTAATACTGACATAGAGGATCAATTCATTATCGATGAGATAAATTTTTTCGAGGCCGTATTCGTCAAAGCTAAATTTTGAAACATTGTATTCACGAAGATAAAGCACCTCAAAGAGGTCAAGGAAGAGTTTGACGGTATCTAGAGGTAAGTAGGACATTAAGGTTATTGTAACATAAGATATAAAATTATAGGCCTGGCTACTAGTTGGAAAAATAAAAAGGACCCCTGTTATGGAGGTCCTTTTTGAGATTCTGAGCATTGAATAAATTATTTGTTCAATGGTTTGTGGCAGAGCCACCAGTCTTCACAAGTGAATTTGCCGGCCTTAGCAGCAGCTAGGCGTTCTTTGATGGTTGCGACATCTTTGGCTGGTGGAACAATAACATCAGCGCCGAAGAGCTCGTTGTTTGGCCAGTTGGCAGGAAGGGCAACTTGATGTTCTTCAGAGGTCTGGAGACCCTTAACCATACGGAGAATTTCGTCCATATTGCGGCCAAGCTCTTGTGGATAGTAGAGAATTGAGCGAACTTTACCTTCTGGATCGATGATAAAGACGGCACGAACGGTGTTGGTATCGTGGTTTTTGCCTGGATGAATAAAACCAAGTCGACCTGCGACTAGGCCAGTGTCGGCAATAATTGGAAATTCGATTTCGGTGTCAAAATGTTCTTTAATCCATTCGGTCCACTTGATATGGGAGAAAACCTGATCGACAGAAAGACCGAGAAGTTCGGTGTTCATAGCACGAAATTTGTCGTAATTCTTTTGGAAAGAGACGAACTCGGTAGTACAAACAGGCGTGAAATCTGCTGGGTGGCTAAAAAGCACAAGCCATTTTCCGGCATAATCGGCTGGAAGGGTTTTTGGACCATGAGTGGTTTGGACTTGCATGGTTGGTAGCATTTCGCCAATTAGAGGGATGTGTTGAATTTCATTATCATTCATAAAAATTTATCCTTGTTAAGGTTTTTAGATATTTGGTCGGGAAGACCCCTAATTTTTGTTATCAAAGTTGCGCCATTGGCACGGGAAATCATTTTCAAGGTCATACGACCATATTTAGTTTAGCATAAAAATGGGTTGTGATGTAAGGTGATTATGAAAAAATCGTTGTATGGGCGAACTACGTTTTTCTATTGAATGTGTTGCTAATTAGGAAACTATTCTATCTATACCCTATATGACATTGGGCTAGAAAAGATATTTTCTCTCTATCGCTTCCTTTAGAAAGTGTGGAATTATGATAAAATAAGGAGTAATGATGGAAAATGATTTTTCAGAGTGGATGGTAGTGAAGAGTGAATTGCACAACGGTGGTGCAGTTACGAAGTTTTCTGAAGGTCAGATTTGGTGGGCAGCACTTGGTAAGAACGTTGGCGTAGAAATTAACGGAAAGCATGAGGATTATTCTAGACCAGTAGTTATCTTCAAGAAGTTGAGCCGCCTCTGTTTTCTGGCAATTCCACTTACATCACAACCACACACTGGCACCTGGTATGCCGAGTTTAATTTTAGAGGTAAACCAGAATACGCTGTTTTATCACAAATAAGGATGATGAGCGTTTCTCGCCTCTATAACCGTATGGGGAAACTTTCCACTGGTGATTTTAAGAAAATCCAAGCAGGATTTAAGAAACTAATCAAATAAAAAATACCTCCCAACCTTTCGATTGGGAGAACGACTAGTTGTCGAATATGCTTACATTATAGCAAACAAAAGCTACAAAAACAATAGTTTTGTTGAATTGCATTCTGTAGAAAATGAAGTCTAGAACATTCAGTAATGAGTGTTTCGTTGCATGGGCGAACTGCATTCTCGCCTAACCTTGGGGAATATAAAAAAACAGGCCTTTAGGGCCTGATTTTTCATATGGCTCCCCCGGTCAGGCTAAGCTTTTGCAGGCAAAAGCTTTCCATAACTGCCTCGTTCGATATAAATAACATAAATGTTATTTATACGCTCACTTCGTTGTATGGTCGAACTACGTTCTCGCCTAACCTTGGGGAATAAAAATAATCCCGAAACATGGGATTATTCAATAATTTTGGCTCCCCCGGTCAGGCTCGAACTGACAACCTCGAAGTTAACAGCTTCTTGCTCCACCATTGAGCTACAGGGGATTGTTATTTAATTATAACGCAGATAATTCATTCTATCAAGAGACAATGTTATAATTTAATAAAGAAGTAGTAGAGGTGAAATGTTTAGAGTTTCGGATTTGACGGTGGCGATTAAGAAAAATCAGCAAGTGGTGCTTCGGGGGGTGAATTTTGAGATTTTGCCGGGAGAAACTTTGGTACTAAAAGGGAAGAACGGTTCTGGAAAATCGACACTGTTAGGAGCGATTATGGGGGATCCGCGATATGAAATTTTGAAGGGTGAAATTGAGTTTTTTGGGGAGAAAATTCAGAATTTAAGTACTGAGAAACGAAGCCTTCTCGGGATGTTTTTGAGCTTTCAAACACCGCCGGAAGTAAATGGTGTTTCCCCGACAGAAATTATTCGAACTGGATTAACGGAACGTGGTGAAAAAGTGCGTCTCGATGGGGTGCGTAGTGGCTTGATGGCAAATCAGAAATTGTTGGGGCTTCCGATGTTTTTTATGGAGCGCGAATGTGGGGTGGGGATGTCGGGAGGAGAAAAGAAAAAGAATGAAATTTTGCAGATGCTAACTTTAAAGCCGAAATTTTGTATGTTGGATGAATTGGATTCGGGGTTAGATATGGAGTCGGCGGGAAAAATTTCACAAATTATGGCGGGTTATCAGCGAGAAACAAACGCGAGTTTTTTGATTATTTCGCATAATTTGAGGATTTTGGAAAAATTGAAGGTAGATAAGGTGGTTGAGCTGGTGGGCGGGGAACTAATAGTGGTAGAAAATGAGCGTGGCGATGAGAAGTCGGCGCGAGCATTGGATGAGAGGGGCGTGATGGGTAAGAGGGGTGTGATGAATGAGAGGGGTGCGAAATGAAAAAAGAGGCAGTGCGTCGGGCAGCGGAGGCGATTCATCGGATGAAAAAGGAGCCGGAGTGGGTGCTAGAAAAAAGGCTTCGGGGGGTGCGAGCTTGGCAAAAACAGAATCTAGGGAAGATGTTACCAGGGGTAGAGGAGTTGATTTCACAGATTAACGCAGGTGGGATCCGATTTTATAAGGAAGTGGATGATATTGAGGTGAAAACTTCTTGGGATGAGGTGCCGAGAGACATTCGAGAGACTTTCGAGGCTCTAGGAGTTCCAGAGGCAGAAAAAGAGTGGCTGGCTGGCGTGGGTGCACAGTTTGACTCGGAGGTGGTTTATCACCGAATGCGTGAAAAATTAGCGCAATTTGGGGTGGTGTTTTTGCCATTAGAAGAAGCAATCTTGGCGACGGAGAAGAGTCCGGCAGAAAACTTGGCGAAATATGGTGCGCCAGTGGGCGAAATCTTTTTAGAACATTTTATGAAGTTGATACCAGAAAATGATCATAAATTTGCGGGGTTACACGCGGCAATGTTTAGTGGTGGATCGTTTATTTATGTGTCTAAGGGGGTGGCGGCGGAGCTACCAATTCAGAGTTATTATCGAATGAACGAGCCGGGCATTGGGCAGTTTGAACATACCTTAATTGTGGTGGATGAGGGGAGTGAGCTGCATTTTATCGAGGGGTGCTCGGCGCCAAAATATGAGAAAAATAATCTACATGTGGGATCGGTAGAGATTTTTGTAAAAAAGGGGGCAAAAATGCGTTTTTCGACGGTAGAAAGTTGGTCAAAAAATGTGTTCAACTTGAATACTAAGCGAGCTTTGGTTGAAGCGGGCGGTGAAATGGAATGGGTTTCAGGTACTTTTGGCTCGAAAGTAACAATGCTGTATCCGACGACGATCCTAAAAGGAGAGGGGGCAAAAATGGAATATTTAGGGATGAGCTTGGCCTCGGGAGAGCAAATCTTGGACTCCGGAGCAAAGGTGATTTGTTTGGCGGATAATACCTCGGCCATGATTCGGAGTAAGTCGGTGGCGAAGAATGGGGGTGTGAGTATGACGAAAACTCTGGCGAAAGTAGGGAAGGGGGTAAAGGGGGTGAAGGCTTATATTGATTGCAAGTCGTTGATTTTAGATAGTGAATCACGATCTTATGCGGAGCCAATGGTGGATGTGAATTCTGGAGAGGCGGAGGTAACCCACGAGGCTTCGGTAGGAAAATTATCGGAAGAGATTTTATATTATCTTGCGACACGCGGAATTGGTGAGGAAAAAGCGAAAGAGATTTTAATTCGAGGCTTCTCGGAGGAAATTACGAAGGCCTTGCCACTAGAGTATGCGATGGAAATGAATAACTTAATTAAGTTAGAAATGCAGAATATGTAGCATGAATACAAGATTTAAGTATAAACGAATTGGGATGTGAGTGCGAGCTAAATTGAATAAATAATGAGCCAAAAAATGAATAAAAAAGTTAAGGATAAGCGAAATGTATAGAGAAGAATTTGAGATATTTGAGAAAAATGAGCTAGATGAAGCCTTGCCTTTCGTGTATCTAGATAATGCTGCGACGATGCAAAGAATGACGGCTGGACTTTTGGCTGAACAAGATTTTTATACAAAGAAAAATGCGAATCCTTTGCGCGGAGTCTATGAGTTGTCGGAACTTGCGACGGCGGAACTTTGGCAAGCACGTGAGATAACTGCTAAGTTTTTAGGTTGTGAACCACTAGAAGTAATTTTTGTGAAAAATGCGACGGAGGGACTAAATTTACTAGCTAATGGAATAGAGGGGTGGTTAGACGAGGATGGAGGCCATGAGGCGGAGATTTTAGTGGATTTGGAATCTCATCACAGTAATCTTTTGGCTTTTTCGGAACGTTATGGGGAGAAAGTGCGAATTACGGAAGATCTTGTGCGTGAGGTGAAGCTGGATCTAGAGCGTGCGAAAACTGAGGGGGTAGAGTCAAAAATTAAGATTGTGGCGATGACTGGAATGAGCAATGTAACTGGGGAGGATCGGAGTGGTATTACGAAGGAATTAAGGGGGCTAGGTTTTCAGGGGCTAATCTTGATGGACGCAGCGCAATTAGTGGCGCACAAGAAGATTAATGTAAAGGAACTAGGAGTGGATGGCTTAGTATTTTCTGGGCATAAGATTGGGGCGCCAATGGGGGTGGGGGTAGTATATCTGAAATACGATCTGATGAAGAAAGTAAAACCGCTAAATTATGGGGGTGAAATGGTGGAGTCAGTGAAGTTGGTAGAGGGAGGCGTGAAGATGAGTTTTGCGCCGGGGCCAAGTAAGTTTGAAGGTGGAACGCTAAATATGGGGGCGATTGCTGGACTTTCTGCTGTAGAAGAATTTTGGCTGGAACATTCGGAAATTTATGGTGTGGAAAGGGGGCTAACTGAAAAAATTCGTGAAGAGCTGAATGGGGAAGAAAATATTGAACTATATTTTGCAGAAAATGGAATTATTAGTTTTAACGTAAAGGGAGTACATGCACATGATACGGCACAGGTTTTGGCAGATTTCGGTGTGATGGTGCGGGCGGGAATGATGTGCGCAGAACCATTTTTAACAGAGAAAAAGATTAGTGCGGTGGTGCGAGCAAGTTTGGCTTTTTATAACACAAATATAGATGTTAAATATTTTTTAGCTTGCCTTAGGAGAGTGCGTGGAGTGATGGGATTGGAGTAATGGTCGACGGTGGGTGAATATTAGTGGAAAATGAATGAGATTTGGTGAAATTGGAGAAGAAAACAATGCGAGAAATTCAGAGCAAATATAGGGAAGAATTATTGGAGCGGAATTTAAATCCGTTGAATTTTGAGCGAAAAATTGAGGCGAATTTGACCAAAACTTTGGTGAATCACAGTTGTGGCGATGAACTTGTGGTGAGTTTGGAGATTAAGGATGGAAGAATTTCAGAAGGCAGTTTTTCGGGGGTAGGTTGTGCGATTTCGAAGGTCTCTGCGGATATGATGATTGATGCGATTAAGGGGAAAACCTTGAAAGAGGCGCGAGAACTGATGCAGGGATTTTTTGATTTAGTGATGGGTATTTCGAGTGAGAAGGCGCAGAAAATTGGTGGTGAACTAGAAGTTTTTTCGATGATCCAGAATATGCCGGCGAGAGTGAAATGTGCGGAATTGGCTTGGCGGATTTTTAAGTCATAAAAAGCTTGTCTTTATAAACTAAGCGTCCTATAATGGGAAGTAGTTTGAGGAGAAATAAATGATAAAGG
>CALIXG010000069.1 GCA_938046495.1 uncultured Candidatus Saccharibacteria bacterium
AACCGCTGAAGCTGAAGAATCTACTGAAGCTGAAACAGAAATCACTCTCGAATAAGAGCAAAAAATAAAATATACCCCGCATCTGGGGTATATTTTTTATGATAAAACCAAGTATAATAAACCTATGCAAACATACGTCGATTCCATCCAGCAGGCCGCTTACATCTTTCCGCCTCTGGCCCTAGCTTTTACTATTCCATATCTAATTTATAACTACAAAAAATATGGCTCTATCTGGAGCATGCGTATTTGGATCGTCTATTCTTTTATTTTGTATATACTTTGCACCTACTGTTTAGTAATTTTACCCCTTCCGTCTCCCGAAAAAGCCGCTACATTGCATAATCACCAGATGCAACTTCTGCCGTTTAACTTTATCTTCGATATTTTGAAGCACGCCAAGTTGCAGCTAGTAAATCCCAAATCCTACCTCACCATCATTAATAACCCCGCCTTCTTTTCCACGATTTTCAATATTTTCATGACTCTGCCGTTTGGTTTTTATCTCAAGTACTACTTTAAGAATAACTTCAAGCAGGTCGCTATTAAATCCTTCTTTCTCTCACTTTTCTTTGAGTTAACTCAACTCAGTGGTCTCTATTTTATCTACTCCGGCAACTATCGTCTCTTTGATGTTGATGACCTAACCACTAATACTCTCGGTGGTATTCTAGGGTTCACTTTGGCTACCATTTTAGCCAAATATCTCCCGACCAGAAAGCAAATCGATGAAAAAAGTCTCGAGCGCAGTGATAAAATTTCACTTCTGCGTCGTCTCGTGGCTATGGGTTTTGATTTTATCTTCGGCGGTTTCTTTACTATCTTCTTTGGTGATATTGTACTAAAATTAATCCATCTCGAATCTGATTTCTTTACTATTCAAATCCCATTCATTTTTTATCTAGTTTTCTCGACTATCATTTTACGCGGCCGTACAATTGGCTTTTTTATGACCAACCTTAAGGTCGAATCTAATCATAAAGTCGGAATCTTGCGAACTTATCTGCGTTATTTCCTACGTTACCTCTTTTTCTATCTTCAATTCGTCACTTTGCCGCTCGCTTTAGTTAATGTGCTGAATCTCGCGCTCGTTAACAATATTCTTAGTCATGAAACCATTACCTATATCGCTTTGGGTCTGCTCGTAATTTTTGGTATATATTACCTAATTAATCTACTACTAGTCGCTACTCGCAAAAGTTTATTCTATGAAAATCTTTCGGAAACCCACCTAGTAAATACCACGAAAAAAGCTAAAGTATCTAAACCAACCGCAAAAATCATCCAGAATAATCATCCAAAAGTCTCAAAAAATGACGACCAGGACGACGAGGCCGAAGAAGTCTAATTCTGACCTTGATAATCTGCGTCATTTGTGGTAAAATCATCTTTGTAAGTTTATCAAGGTGACATTTGAAGAACTAGACAATTAAGGAAAGCCACTTTTTTCCAACTGTAATATTTTTTAATATAGGCCAAACAGAGAAAAAAGTCGGAACTGCCTTACTGTCTAGCTAATAGAGTGTCTCCGTAAAGGAAAGGAAAAGATGAAAGTCATCCTCGGCACCAAAATTGGTATGACCCAAATCATCAGCGAAGATGGTTTAGTAACCCCTGTTACTATCCTTCAAGCTGGACCAGCCACAGTGACTCAGATAAAAACCGTCGAAACCGATGGTTATAATGCTGTGCAGCTCGGTTACGGTAAGGGTAAGAATCTGAGCAAGTCGGTATCAGCTCACGTCAAAAAAGCTGGAGAAACATTAAGTCCTAAAATCTTAAAGGAATTTCGTACGGATTCCACTACAGATTTCAAGTTAGGCGACGTATTTACAGTCGATAATTTTGAAATTGGAGACAAGGTTGCGGTTACTGGTATTTCGAAGGGTAAAGGATTTGCTGGTACTGTCAAACGTTGGAACTTCCAAGAGTCACGCAATACCCACGGCTTCAAGGGCGATATTCGTAAAGTCGGTTCTATCGGCTCGATGTATCCTCAAAAAGTTTTCAAGGGTAAGCGCATGCCAGGTCGCATGGGCCACGATCAAGTTACTGTGAAGAATCTTGTCGTTGCTTACATCGATAAGGAAAACAACATCCTCGGTCTTAAGGGCGCCGTCCCAGGACCAAAGAAAGGTATCGTAACTGTGGAGGGAAAGGAGTAATATGGCAGATTTAAATCCAGAAATCTTCAATCTCGAAGTTACTAATCACGAATTGATTAAATTAGCTTACGATGCATATCTTGCTAACTCACGTAGCTCACACGCTAAAACTTTGAAGCGTGGCGAAGTTCGCGGTGGTGGTAAGAAACCATGGAAGCAAAAAGGAACTGGTCGTGCTCGTTTCGGCTCTACCCGTAACCCTATCTGGCGCCATGGTGGTGTAGCTGGCGGCCGTACTGGCAACGAAAACTTCACCAAGAATCTTTCAAGAAACGCTAAGAAGGTTGCAGTTATGCAAGCTCTCTCTATCAAGAATACCGATAAGAGTATCATCACTATCGATTCTCTCGGTATCAAAGATGGTAAAGTCAAAGAAGTCTTAGCTACTCTTAAGAAAAATGGTATTACTTCAGAAAACACTCTGATCGTAGTTCCAGAGAAAGACGCTCTCACCTTACGTGCAACCAACAACCTCGACTTTGTCAAAGTTGTTCGTCCTACATTCCTCAATGTCTTCGACATCATGAATGCAGACAAAATCGTTCTCGTCAAGGATTCTGAAGCTCAACTCGAAAACTGGTTAATCGGAAAGGAGAACGCATAATGCTACTTATTCCTCGAAGAACCGAAAAGGCTTACGCCGAACAAAGTAAATCTACTTATATCTTTAATGTTCCTGCTGACGCTTCCAAGCTCGCTGTAGCTAAGGCTGTCGCTGAACAATACAATGTCACCGTCAAAGATATCCGTATTCTTACTCGTAAGGGTAAAGCGACCCGCTTTTCAAAGGGTAAACACGCCTATCCAGGCACAACATATCGTCGCGACCGCAAGTATGCTTACGTCACACTTGCTGAGGGTAACAAAATCCGCGTCTTCGACGAAGAAACTGTTGAGGAAGGAGATAAAAAATAATGAGCATTAAAGCTTATCGTCCTACTACTCCTGCTCAGCGCCAGAAGACTACTCAGGATTTTGATCAAATTACGACCAGAAAACCTCTCAAGTCTCTCTTGAAGGCCAAAAAGCAGAATGCAGGTAAAAACAACCAAGGACGCATTACTGTTCGTCACCGTGGTGGTGGTGTGAAGAGACACTATCGTATTCTTACTCACAACCTTCCACAAGGTAAGACCTACGAAGTTATGGAAATCGAGTACGATCCAAACCGTAGCGCTCGTATTGCTCGTATCAAAGACGAAAACAACAACTTCCATTACGTACTTGCTGATTCCAAGATGTTTAAGGGTAAGAAATTCCAAACTGGTGCAGAAGCTCCAATTGAAGAATCTAACCGCTTAGCGCTTGACCTAATCCCAGTCGGTACTATGGTTTACGCTATCGAGCTAACTCCAGGTCGTGGTGCTCAAATGGCCCGCTCCGCTGGTGCATCCGCTCAACTTATGGCAAAAGAAAACGGCTATGCCACTCTTCGTATGCCATCTGGTGAAGTTCGCAAAGTTCTCGCAACATGTGAAGCTTCCATCGGTGTAGTTGGTAACCTCCAACACCAAAACATCAAGATTGGTGCTGCAGGTCGTACTCGCCGTAAAGGTATCCGCCCAAGTGTCCGTGGTGTTGTCATGAACGCTACAGATCACCCACACGGTGGTGGTGACGGTGGTCGTCACGGTACCGGTAAAGCTCCTCGTACTCCATGGGGTCAGCTCACTCTTGGTTTCCGTACTCGTCACAATAAGAAAACTAATAAAATGATCGTGCGTAGTCGTCACGAAGGAAAGAGGAAATAATCTATGTCTCGTAGCCTTAAAAAAGGTCCATTCGTGGATTTTAAACTCGAAAAGAAGATCAAAGCTCTCTCCGCTGAAGATCGCACCGTGATTAAAACCTGGGCTCGCCACTCAACCATCTTCCCAGAAATGGTTGGTCGCACTGTCGCTGTTCACAACGGCAAAGTCCACGTTCCAGTCTTCGTTTCCGAAAATATGGTCGGACACAAGCTTGGTGAATTTGCTCCAACCCGCAAGTTCAAACGCCATGGTGGTAAAAAAGCTGATGTAAAGGGAGGTAAATAATGTCCACTCATTTTGCACACGCTTACATTAAAGGTGTAGATTCTATGCCACGCAAGACCAATGTCGTCGCTAGCCTCGTTCGCGATCGCTACGTCGCTGACGCTCTTGTCATCCTAGAACACACCCCACGCCGCGCTGCACGTCCAGTCATGAAAGCTATTGATTCTGCCAAAGCTAACCTTATCAACTCTGGTGTTTCAATTGACCCTAAGACTATTCGCATCGCTCGTATCTCTGTTACTGCTGGTACCCGCATCCGTCGCTTTGTTCCTGCATCACGCGGTCGCGCTCTTCCTTTCGAGAAGATTAGTAGCAACATCTTCGTTGAAGTAGCTGGCGAAGAAAAAGCCAAAAAAGAATCAGCTAAGGAGGACAAGTAATGGGTCAAAAAGTAAACCCGGTTTCTTATCGCCTTCAGATCAGTAAAGATTGGGCCTCTAAGTGGTTCACTAAAAACACTGATTTCAAAAAATGGTTAATCGAAGACGTCAAGATCCGCGAGACTATTGAAAACCGTTTCAAAGCTCGCCCAACCATTGCCCGCATCGAAATCGAACGCACCGACAACCTTACCACGGTTACTATCCGTACCGCCAAGGCTGGTGCAGTTATCGGCAAACAAGGTGCTGGTATTAATGAATTAAAGAAAGAATTGGAAAAATTCGTTTCTCAACCAATCCGCCTCAATGTGGAAGAAGTTAAGAAACCTGAATTATCCGCCAAGCTCGTTGCTGAAAATATCGGTTTCCAACTTGGTAAGCGTATGAACTTCCGCCGTGCCGTCAAGATGGCTACTCAGTCTACCATGGCCGCAGGTGCTAAAGGTGTTCGTGTCGAAGTTTCTGGCCGTCTTAATGGCGCCGAAATGTCTCGCCGTGAGAAATTCATCGAGGGTTCAGTTCCTCTACATACTCTCCGCGCTGACATCGATTTTCACTGTCATCACGCTCCAACCATCGCCGGTATCGTAGGTGTTAAAGTTTGGATTTATAAGGGAGAAAAATAAATATGGCTATTTTACTTCCAAGTCGCGTTGCGCACCGTAAGGTTAGAAAAGGCAAAAATGATGGCGTAGCTACTCGCTGTAACACTGTCGCTTTTGGTGAATTCGGTCTCATGTCTCTCGACAATGAACGCATCAATTCCCGCCAAATCGAGGCTGCCCGTCAAGCTATTACCCGCTACATAAAGCGTGGTGGTAAAATTTGGATCCGCATCTTCCCACACACCCCTGTCACTAAGAAACCTCTTGATGTGAAAATGGGTTCTGGTAAAGGTGAACCACAATTTTACGTAGCTAAAGTTAAAACTGGTACTGTGATGTTCGAAATGGCTGAAGTCACTGAAGAACAGGCAAAAGAAGCACTTCGTCTTGCCTCTCACAAACTTCCAGTACGTTGTAAATTTGTAAGGAAAGGTGAAATTTAATCATGGCTGATAAGAAAATTGAAACCGCCAAGGTTAAAACCGTCGCTGAGTTAAAGCAAGAGCTTCTCGAAGCTAAGCGTGGACTCTACGAAGGTACCTTGCAAAATCCACATCGTATCAAAGCTTTGCACAAAGAAATCGCTAAAGCACTAACTTTAATTAATCAAGGAAAGGGAGCCTAAGTATGGCAAAAACACTTCAAGGAGTAGTTACCTCTGATAAGCGCGATAAGACCATCACCGTCTCCATTACCAGCCGTGAAACTCATCCACTTTATCACAAGCAGTACTCACACACCCGTAAGTACACCGCTCATGATGAAGCAAATGAGGCTAAGCTTGGTGATAAGGTTGAGATCATCGCCTGCCGTCCTTACTCAAAGACTTGTACCTATAAACTCGTCAAAATTCTTGAAAAATCCCACGACTCAGTCGAATTAAAGTCTGAAGTTACTGGCGATCAAGAAGGAGAGGAAAACTAAGATGATTCAACAGGAAACTAGATTAGCTGTCGCAGATAACAGCGGAGCCAAGGAACTTGGCGTAATCCGTGTCCTCGGTGGAACTCGCGCTCGTTACGCTCGTGTTGGTGACATTGTCACCGCCAGCGTAAAGGACGCATCTCCTACAGGAAACATTAAGAAAAAAGCAGTAGTTCGTGCCGTTATCGTACGCACTCGTGGCCAAATTCGCCGCGCTGATGGTTCTACCATCCGCTTCGACGACAACGCCGCCGTGATCGTGAACGACGACAAAACTCCAAAGGGTACCCGTGTCTTCGGACCAGTCCCACGTGAGCTTCGTGAACTCGGCTTCAACAAGATTATCAGTTTAGCACCGGAGGTTCTATAATATGGCACAGAATTTAAAATCTGGCGATATGGTAAAAATCATTGCCGGCGACCACAAAGGTCAGACTGGTAAAATCGTCAAAATGGATCGTGCCGCTCACAAAGCAATGATCGAAGGTATCGGCATTCGCGAGCGCCACATCAAAGCCACTCAATTTAATCCAAAGGGTGGTAAGAAAGATATTCACGTCGGTATCGATCTTTCCAATCTTAAGAAAGAAGGGAAATAATCATGGCTGAATATACCCCACGTTTGAAAGTCTTATACCAAGACAAAATCGTAAAAGACCTAGAAAAAGAGCTTAACATCAAGAACATCAATCAAGTACCAAAGCTTGAAAAAGTTATCGTATCTTGTGGTGTTGGTAAAAAGCGTGAAGATAAGCACTATACTGAAACTGTAGCTCTTACTCTTGCTAAGATTACTGGTCAAGCTTCCACCTCTAGACTAGCAAAGAAATCTATTGCTACCTTCAAGATTCGTAAAGGCATGGGCGCCCCAGTTGGTTACCTTACCACTTTGCGTAATGATAAGATGTATGAATTCGTTGACCGCTTCATTAACATCGCTTTGCCACACGTTCGTGACTTCCACGGCGTGCCTAGCAAATCTTTTGATGAACAAGGCAACTACTCAGTTGGTCTTAAAGAACAAACCGTTTTCCCAGAAATTACCTTCGAAGACGCATCTGTTCTTCACGGCCTTGAGATTACTTTCATCATCAAGAACGGTTCCAAAGAAGCTAGCCGTAAATTATTAGAGGCATTTGGTATGCCATTCGAGAAAAAGGAGAACAAATAACATGGCCAAAAAGTCTGCAGTACTCCGTGACCTCAAGCGTCAAAAAATGTACGATAAGTACAAAGCAAAGCGTGCTGAACTTAAAGCCGCTGGCGACCTCGAAGGTCTTCAGAAGCTACCAAAAAATTCCAGCCCAACTAGGTTAAAAAATCGTGATATGCTCGACGGTCGTCCACGCGGCTACATGCGCCGCTTCGGTCTCAGCCGTATTAGCTTCCGCGAAAAAGCAAGCAAGGGTGAAATCCCTGGTGTAACAAAGAGTAGCTGGTAGAAAGGATAAGATATGTCATTACAATCAACAGATCAAATTGCCGACCTTATCACTCGTATCCGCAATGCTATTCTCGTCAACAAAAACGAGATTGTTGTACCAACTTCTAAACTAAAGCTTGCTGTACTAGAAGGTCTCAAGAAAACCAAGTTTATCGCTGACTTCTCTATCGAAGAAGCAAAACCACGCAATTTCATTCACGTCTTGATCAATCAAGCTGACGAAATTGCTCGTATTAACGAAATCACTAAGGTCAGTAAACCTGGTCGCCGTGTTTACACTTCCGCCGATGATCTTCCAAAGGTCAAATCCGGTCGTGGTGTCATCCTCGTCTCGACTTCAAAAGGTATCATGACTGGTGAGGAAGCTCGCAAGGCTCGCCTCGGTGGTGAAATCTTAGTCAAGGTTTGGTAATAAACTAGAAAAAAATAAGGTCAGAACTCCTGGCCTTATTTTTATGTTAAAATTAACTTGTATTTTGACAAATTATTACAATATTGTACAATATAAGTAGTTAAAAGCTTTAGTTTTTAAGGTAACTTGCAAATATGGTGAAATTCTACATTTTAAAGGGGGTAAAAATGAACAACAACAGAAGAGAACAAAAATATGGTGCTTTCATAAGAATCATCCTAGCTATTGGAATTATCTTTTTTCTATCAATATCAGGAAATATCGATATTGAAAATATTTACAACTTCATTATGTGGATAATTCCGCTCTTTATATTAGTTGTCGGAGAAAACTACGTAGATCAAATAATTCCTGTACTTAAAGAACAAACCTACGACATATTAACTTTTGGCTACAGTTGTCTCTTTATTCTTGTCACAGTAATGCTGATATACTCTATAGGCTTAATGCGATACGAAAATTATAGCGTGGTTATGGTTGTATTTTTACTAAACGCAATTAATAGCGGAGTGGTATTTTACGACATTTTAGATAAGGAAAATAATCTCAATAAGGCACTTACTCCATTTAAGTATACTTGGCTAATCCAAGGATTACTTTATGTGATGCTCAAGATAAAATTTAATTCTACAGGAGAGATACATATCACAATGTTCTTCTTGGGTATTTTCACATCCATAACGTTTAAGCTTATGGGTTATTATATTCGTTATCAAACGATTATATGGAGGAGATGAATGAAAATAACAATAAGCAATTTAAGTTATCCAATTAGGAAAAATAAATCATTCAGGATAATCACTAGATTAATATCCATAGTTATTTTGTCAGGAATATTCTTATGGTCTAATCAAAAATTCTTTACTAATCATCAAATAGTAAATATATGTCCACCACTAGGAATCTGCTTTATTATTCTTGGTGCGGTAGCGGTTACCGTCTTTATCGGAGAGCCAGCGATTGAATATATATCACTTCGTCTTAAAGGTCAAAAGGTAATCACTGATGGCTCTAATGTAAAGATTATTGGTCGTAATACCATAATCGAGCAAGACGAAGACTACTATTGCTGTCGAGTGAAGATAGGCGATAAGTGGAAAATAATCAAGCTCGCGCATCTCATGAAAAAATCCGATCGCCCAGATTATTTAAAAGATGATGACGATACTATGGATTCATGGCATTAAGCTTAATGAAAAATCTAGCAGACGTTTAGTTTTCACCAAGCCCCTTCCTTTTGGAGGGGGTATTTTTTATAAAAATCTAAAGCACAATTCTGGAATTTTCGTATATGCAAATTCCGCACCAAAATATGTAAAATCTCCTAGATTGACAATCTAGTTATAAAATTATATAATATAAAAAGTTACTATCCATGAGTTAGTGAAGTAAATTACTATTTAAAATACTTTGTTAACATCAAAGGCACTAAAGTTTCTAGAAAAAAAGAGGGGGTAAAAAAATGAAAGAAACCAAGAAAAAGCAAAAGCAAAAGCGTTGTAGTTCAATATCTGAAGAGAGGGGTGAGGTTGGACACTTTTTAAG
>CALIXG010000070.1 GCA_938046495.1 uncultured Candidatus Saccharibacteria bacterium
GAGCTAGTTGGCCGATTTGATTGCGTTTCTCGTACTGATTATTTAGCTCAGTTTTTTCGGTTTCAACATAAGATTTGGCGGCTTTAGCATAATATTCGCTGTAATATTTTTGATAATAATTTTGCCAAGCGCTGTGATAATTTTGCCAATCCACTTTTTGATTCATATTGATTGGAGCTTGTTTGAGTGAACCAATTTCGCCGCCTGTAGGTTGAGTTTGATAATTGTATTGTGGATTATTTTGTACATTCGGTTGTACGGCGTAGGTTTGATGATTTGTGACGTAATTCCCCGCGACATTATTTGAACTTGCGGGGGCTTGGCTATTGAAAGTCTGATTAACTGAGCCTTGATTTTGATACGGGTTATAACGGTTGGTGCCGGTTTGAATTTGATAAGTGCGGCGGAAAGGATTGCCCGTGATAGAAGATTTTTGGGTGGCGAAATTTTGATAAACTGGACGATCGGTGGATGATAATTGACTGGATGCAGTGGATGAGGATTGATTATATGTGGCGCTAGTAGAAGTTTGTAAACTTGAAGCTCCAGCGGCTGAATGTTTGAAAGAATTTTTGGCGTAAGTTTCGGTAGTCTGGGTGAGGTCCTTTAGTTTTTTCTGCGCCTTGGAAATGAAATTAAATAAAGAATTTTTTGATTGTTTGGTGGTAGATGAGTTGGTGGAAGTGGCTGGTGGAGTGCTTGCGAGTTTTTGATTGTATTCAGTAGAAGAAATCACGCGCGTGGTAGCGACGTTAGCTAGATTTTGATTGGCAACAGAATTTTCACCTCGATGAAAGGCTTCCATGACTTTTTTTCGAGCGAGATCGGCGACGGTTTGACGTTGCTTATCCTCTGTAGATTGCCCACCAGTTACAGAATTCATAAAAATATTATAACAGAGTTATTGGAAATACTCTATAAATATGATAAAATTTCTCTATGGGCGAATGGCGGAATTGGTAGACGCGCCAGACTCAAAATCTAGTTCCAGCAATGGAGTGTGGGTTCGATTCCCACTTCGCCCACCAAGTGTATTTTTCGGAATTAAATTGGTTGTAAATGATATTAACGGGTCTTCTTTATTTGAGATTGACCTTTTTTGATCGTTAATTTTAAAAGAAATTAGATCCAATTAACTAGATGATTAAG
>CALIXG010000071.1 GCA_938046495.1 uncultured Candidatus Saccharibacteria bacterium
AGAAAAAGCCTCACATACAAACATAAATCTCCAATCATTACCGACGGCAAAATTCAATTCGACATTATAGAAGTTAGCCCTACTCAATACCAACAGTAAAAATTCATTCGAATTACTTGACAGTTTTCACGATGTTCCTTTATTATCGTTTATGTTTAATTTAAAAAGGAGACTATTTTATGAAGCCAAGCAATCTTAAAAGCAAAATCAATACCATTGTCGGGTCAATCGGAGCCTTTATCGGTATCTTTGTCTTTATTGCCTATATTCCACAGATCCTTGCAAATCTCGGTGGAGCCAAAGGTCAGCCTTGGCAACCTGCCATGGCCGCTTTCTCGTGTTTAATTTGGGTAATTTATGGTTGGACCAAAGAGCCGAAAAAAGACTATATCCTCATTATCCCTAACGCATTTGGCGTTATCCTTGGCTTTCTTGCTTTTATTACCGCTCTTTAGACGCAGCTATCCATTTTTGAAGAAAGATAATTACTGGTATAATCTTCTTAAAAGAATCCATTCAAACTAAATATAATCTTGCACCAAAGGCCAAAAAGGAGAACAAAGATGAGACCAAATAAAGAACAGCAAGCCGCCATTGAATATCTAGGCGGACCACTTCTGGTTTTAGCTGGTCCAGGTACCGGTAAGACGCAAATTATTTCTCAGCGTGTCGCTCACATTTTGAACGTCACCCAAACCAACCCGAGGAACATCCTTTGTCTCACTTTTACCGACGCCGCCGCCACCAACATGCGCGACCGTCTACGCACCGTGATCGGTAACTCCGCTGATGAATTGAACATCATGACCTATCACTCCTTTGGAAAAACCATCATCGACCGCTACCAGAATTATGCCACCGAAATTGAACGTTTATCCGAAAAAAATATTAGTCCCGTCGAAGCGGAGAATTTCTTCCAGCAACTTCTTGACGAGCTACCGATTACTAATCCATTGCGAGCTAATAAAGCTAGCGAAGTATCCGGGTTAATCAATAAACTTAAAAATGCCAATCTCTCCATCGCCGACTTAACTACCATCCAGGAAGCCAATCAAAAAGATATAGAGAATCTCAATCAAGCGCTCGCTGTAACCACCATTGGTAAAGCCAGTAGTGGTAATTTTGAAAGTAAATGCAAGGAACGCTATTTTCCGATCCTTACCGTACTAGGCCAAGTCAGTTCTTCTCATGATCAAAATATCTTGCCGAACGTGCCGTATATTTCTAGCGAGCTTTATCGTCAAATGCTTGACCTTTATCAGTTAGAAACCACCAAAGATAAGCCTTCTATTGCGGCCCTAAAAAAATTTACCGATAGTCATTTCACTTTAAACGCTAGCGGGGTTTGTTATTATAAACAAACTAACGACATTGTTAAATTTTCTACCATTCTAGATTTTTGTCAAAAATACCAAACCTATCTCGCCGATAATCGCATGATTGACTATGCCGATATGATTCTTGAAGCAATCAAGCATCTAGAAACTGATGCAAATTTTAAGGCCATGATGGCTGAGCAATTTCAATATATCATGCTTGATGAGTTTCAAGATTCCAACCCGGCGCAAGTTCGTTTAATCCAACTCATCACCGACTACGATAAACCAGAAATTATGGCCGTAGGCGATGACGACCAGACCATTTACGAATTTCAAGGAGCACTTTCTTCTAATCTCGTCGATTTTTATCAGCACTACCAGGCCAAAATCATTATTCTTAAAGAAAATTATCGTTCAACTAGTGAAATTCTTACTTTGTCGCGTAAAATTGCCGACCAGATCCCTGATAGCTTTATTAAATCCGAGTCCGTCCTAACCAGCCTGGGTGAAACTTCCGGTGACTTCACTAAAAATCTTCATGCCGCCAGAAACTCAGAATTATCAAAAATCACCAGTGACGATCAGGCGCTTCAACCGATTAACCATCCAAACACTCGCATTTCTCGCCATCACTTCAGTGATACCATTTCTGAATATCAGTGGGTCGCTGAAACCATCCATAATCTTATTCAAAGTGGGGAAGAGCAAAAAAATATTGCCATTATCGCTCGAAAACACGATGTCTTAAAGGCGATACTACCGTATCTTCGTAAATACGACAATATTAATGTCACTTATGAACGAAAGGAAAATATTCTTGAAGATGCCAAAATCAAAGAACTTCATGACCTACTTCGTGTCATTCATCAGCTCGCATCTGGACAAGACCCCCTTGATTTACTTGCAGAAATTATGAGCGCCGACTATCTCGGACTTAATCCACTTGATTTTGTGCAACTAGTTCACACTGGATATCACGACCATCGTCATTTTCTTGATTATCTGCTCGGATATCAAAAACTTCCCGCCGTAAGAAATTTCGCCAAATTCCTCGCTGAACTTGCTAAAAAATCTCTCACCTCGTCTGTCGAAGATATGATAAATTTCCTCATCAATTTAAAACCAATTTATCTTAATCTTGAAACTTCAGAAGTAAATTCTGGATCTAATGAGACGTCGAAATCAAACCCTGATTCCGCCATCATCGATCCATTCGAAAACAATTCAAAATCTACCGACTCCTCCGAAAAATCTCTCTATATTTCACCATTTTTACCAAATCTTGATTATGAAAATCCGGAAACTCTAGCTAAACAGCTAACCTCCAAGGAAGTTCGCCAGATGGTAGATTTTTACCAAAATCTCGCCACCCTGAAAGAGGAATTTTATAATTTCACCAAGGTTGAACATCCAAAACTCGCCGACTATATTGATTTTCTCGATAAATATCAAGCCGCCAATGCCACTATCCAAAAATCTGCAATTTTTTCCGATGATCAAAACGCTGTTACTTTAATCTCCGCCCATAAATCTAAAGGTCTTGAATTTAAACACGTCTTTCTCCTTGACCTTTCTGATGCTCACTGGAATCAAAACCGTGGATCGCAGGGAATTAAGCCACCTTTTAATCTGACTTTTGTCAATGGAGCTACCGAAAGTGAAGGATGTAATCTACGTCTCCTCTTTGTGGCCATGACTCGCGCCGCCAAATCCCTTACTATGACTAGCGCCACTACTAACCATAACCAAAGCGCCACTAAGCCACTTGGCATGATGATGGAAATTAATGAGGAAAAAATCATCAAAACCTCTCCATTGTTAGAAGTGCCTGAAATCTTCCAACACCCATCCGATAATTCTGAAATTACCGAATTACAACATCTAAAATCCACCTGGCTCGACAAATATCTCGATCCAAAAGATGATTTGCTCAAATATCTTCACGCCAAAGCCGATAATATTTGGCTTTCCGCCACCGATGTTTCAAATTTCGTAGACCTTGAATATAATGGTCCACTAAGCTTCTACCGCAACCGCCTCATTGGCGCACCACGCAGTATTGAAAATGTAGTAAATATCGAAAAAGGCAATCTAATCCACAAGTGTTTTGAAATGATTACTAATCAAAAAATCACCGCTGAGCAGGCCCTTGAATATTACCTTGAAACTGCCAAAAATCTTGATCTTTCGGAGCGTGAAATCGAAGATCTTATTACCATTGGTAAAACCGAATTACTTCAAAGTATCGAATATTTCCACGATATTCTCTTTGACGAGCATGCTAAGGCCGAAGTTTCATTTAGTCATGAAAAACTTTCCTTTGAAGGCGTCCCTATCACCGGTACTATCGACCACCTCACCATCGATGAACAGAATAAGACCATTCGCATCTACGATTTCAAAACCTCAACCGGTATGCAAGAAAAGGATACTTGGAAAAATAACAAGAAACTTTTCATTTATACCATTCAGTTACTTTTCTATTATTATCTTGTCACTACTTCACCGACTTACAAAAATTACACGGTCGAATCTATGAGCCTACTTTTCGTTCTTCCAAGCTATAAAAACGTCAAACCAGGCGAGCCAGGTGAATTCTTCGAAAAAACTATCACTAAATCTGAGATCGCCGAATTTGATATCAACATTCCGAAACTCATTCACGCTATTCGTCATCAACTAGATACCTTAGATTTCCTTAATAGTGATTCTTTTGCCTGTAAACCAGTCGGATACACCACCAAGAAAGCTGAGATTATCGACTTCGCCAACCAGCTAATCGCCGACTATGATAAAATTAAAGAGTAATGTATCAAAATTTTTCAGAATTTCTCCAAAACAAAAGCAAAATCTGTATCATTCAAGCCGAAAATCCCGACGGCGATTCACTAGGTTCCAGCTTAGCGCTCGAGTCTCTCCTTGAAGACAAGGAAATTTCACTTTATTGCCCGGTCAATGTTCCAAAATATCTCCGCTATTTTTCTGGCTGGGAACGCGTTGATCAAAATTTTGATTATCATGCAGATGGCTACATCATTGTCGATACCGCCGCCACTATTCTTCTTAGCAAACTACTTGATGATTTGGTGATTCGCAATATTCTCTACACTAAACCAATTTTCGTCATCGACCATCATGAAACTGACGATGATTTAGATTTTCCACACCAAAGTATTATCGAACATTTACCATCTTGCACTAATCTGATTTACAAAATTGCCATTGATCAGAATATTAAAATCAATCAATCCGCCGCCGAAAATATCTTCCAAGGTCTACTTTCCGATACCCTCGGCCTCACCACTGCTGGCGTCACCGCTGATACTTTCCGCGTCGCTGCCCACCTCACTGAACTGGGTGCCGACATCAATAAGCTCGAAGAAAATCGCAAAGAATACATGAAGAAATCGCGCCGTATTCTTGATTATAAGGCCGACCTCATTAAGCGCATCGAATATAGCCTCGACGATAAACTTTCTACCATTCATATTCCTTGGTCTGATATTACCGAATTTTCCGATGAATATAATCCAAACGCTCTCATTCTCGAGGAAATGAAAATGGTTGAAGGTGTAGAGGTAGCTGTCGCTATTAAAACTTATCCAGATGGCAAAGTTACCGGTAAAATTCGCACCTCTAAACCGATCGCCGACAAGGTCGCTGGTTATTTTGGTGGCGGCGGTCATCCTTTTGCCGCTGGTTTTCGCACTTACGATACCACCTACGATGATGTGCTGCGTGATTTAGTTTTCTGTTGTAATGATTTACTTTTTAAGTCCCAAGAAACCAATTAATCGAGAAACTCTATGACCAAACTTCACCTATTCAATACCAAGACTCGTCAAATCGAAGAGTTCATTCCCCAAAATCCTGCAAATGTCAAAATCTACACCTGCGGCCCTACCGTCTATAATTTTGCCCACATTGGAAATTTTGCTAGCTACATCTACTGGGACTTGTTAGTCCGCACTCTCAAGATCAACCACCTAACCCCTCACCGCATTATTAATATTACCGATGTCGGACATCTCGCATCTGATGCCGACGATGGGGAAGATAAACTTGAAAAAGGCGCCAAACGTGAAAATAAAACCGTTTGGGAAATTGCCAAATTCTACGAAACAGCTTTCATTAAAGATTTTAATGCCCTAAATTTATTACCACCTACCAAATTCTGTCGTGCCACCGATTATATTCGGGAAGATCTTGAAGTAATTAATACTTTAATTGAGCGTGGATACACCTACGAAACTTCCGATGGCATTTATTTTGATACTAGTAAATTTGCTACCTATGCTGATTTTGCCAGACTCGATCTCGATAATCTTCGCGCCGGCGCTCGCGTCGACTTTAATTCCGAAAAACGCAACGTTTCTGATTTTGCTATCTGGAAATTTATTAAACCTGGCGAAGATCATGCCATGCAGTGGGATTTTCAAGGCAAAAAAGGCTACCCAGGCTGGCATCTTGAATGCTCCACCATCTCACATTTTGAATTAGGTGAGCCCCTCGACATTCATGCCGGCGGCATCGATCACATTCCGATTCATCACACCAATGAAATCGCCCAATCGGAAGCTGCTTTTGGTAAAACTATGGCTAATTACTGGCTCCACGCCAATTTCATCACCATTGATAATCAAAAAATTAGCAAATCCCTTGGCAATACTTATTTAATTCAAGATCTAAAAGACCGCGGCTTCTCACCACTCGACTTTAAGCTCTGGATTTTGCAAGGACATTATCAATCCGAACGAAATTTCACTTTCGAAGGCCTTGCGGCTGCCAAAAATCGTCGTTTAC
>CALIXG010000072.1 GCA_938046495.1 uncultured Candidatus Saccharibacteria bacterium
AATCATTATTTACATAAATTGTTTCTAACTTATCCTTAAGTATATCTTTATAATCAAGAGAAAACATAGAGTCCATATTCCTCACCTTAGAGGCATCGAAGCTAGAGAGGTCGAGTGCGGCAAGATTAGACATGCCAGAAAACATGCCTCTCATATCCGTCACCTTAGAGGTGTCAAAACTAGAGAGGTTAAGTAAAGTTAGAGAAGTTGTAGCATAGAACATATACACCATATTTGTCACCTTGGAAGTGTCGAAGTTAGAGAGATCTAGTGTGGTGAGGCCATTCATATAAGAAAATATATTGCTACTATCTTCATTTAAATAAACCTTTTCTGGCTCAGCGTAATAATAGGCTGTCTTATCGGCCGGATTTAACCAGAGTTTAATCTCATAGTCGGACTCTTCATCATCAATATTCACGGCATTCATGGAAGCAGCTGGTGCTACAGGACTCTTCTTGAAGTGCTCGATTTTATTTGTGGAAATAATTTCCAAGAACTTTAGCTTGTTATTAAAATTTCGCCCCTCGGTCATGATGGCGATTTGATTGTAGTTATTTGTTAAGATAGAAAATACCAGCTTATTTGTATATCTGCCACTTTCAAGATTGTCACTTAGCTTCATGCCAATACTTAGTTGATTCGATTCGTTGCCGTTGGTCTTTCCAGTAGTTTGTATGACGTTTATTGGAATAGTCAGTTTTGGAATTGGTAAAAAATTAGTACCGTTTCCAACCTTCACGCCCCAGGTATTATTAAAAAAATCTCCTAGTAGACCAGCGGAAGAAATCGAATTAATTTTTGCACCATTCGTAGAATCATTATTCACTAAGGCTGTTTCATCGGTCTCTGAATTCAAAGTTGCCGTATAGCCAGTCTTATTATTTGTGTTTACTGTAAGATTCAAGGGAATTTCTGTGGTTTTGTCGGCAGAGTTTATTACTTGATTGCCGTTTACTTGTAGATTTACGTGGTCCACGGATGCGGAAAGCGTCGGGACGTATAAAGCAAATGTATTATTGCTGAAAAATAAATTCGAAAAAGAAATCAAGCCTAAAAATAGTCCGAGAAATTTTAATTCCCAGCTAAACCACCCCGCCCCATAAGGGTTTTCTATGTATGATTTTTGGCTAATCATATTTATTATTTTAACATAAACAGGATGGATTTTTGGTGTTAAAATGGAATATCGTCATATCCTTCACATTGGTGCTACAAAAAAAGAGAATGCCGTTTACCTCTGACGGAGCATAAGCTTGGCCGAACGGCCTTGAGTGTCTCCGGAACGGGGTATGCAACATTCTTTCCCTTAAGCGGTCCGAAAAAAGGTATGCGACATTCTTGAACAAGCTATGAGACATTCTTTCCTGCTTACGCTATAATATATTTATGAACGAAAACTCCACCTCACTTTATGACGTCGCCATCATTGGCGCTGGTATCGCTGGCATGACTGCCGCCCTTTATCTTTTACGTAACCACCAAAAAGTTCTTTTGCTCGAAAATGCCGGCTACGGCGGCCAAATTTTAGAAGCCCCCGTCGTCGAAAATTATCCCGGTTTTGCCAAAGTTAGTGGCCCCGAACTTTCCGAACATATTTATCAGCAATTAAAATCGCTCGGTCTTTCCCTCACCTACGACAAGATTAAGCATCTCGAAAAAACCACCACACATTTCACTCTCACTGGCGATCAAACTTACACCGCCAAATCCGTCATTCTCGCTACCGGCACCACCCCACGTCGCCTCAATCTCATTAACGAATCTGAGCTCATCGGCCACGGCATCTCCTATTGTGCGACTTGTGACGGCGCTTTTTATCAAAATCAAACCGTTGCTGTCGTCGGTGGTGGTAATTCCGCCCTTCTCGCCACCTCTTACCTCTCTCATATTGCGCAAAAAGTTTTTCTCATTCATCGCCGCAATCAATTTACTGCCGAAAAAGCCCTGGTTTCACAAATTAAAAATTCCACCAATATCAAAATTCTCTACAATCAGGAAATTCTCGCCTGCCACAGTAGTCAAGATAATCACCTTGATTCCCTTATTCTAAAAAATCAGCAAGTTCTTCCCGTTTCCAGCCTCTTCGTCGAAATTGGTCGCCTTTCTTCCCTCACCGAAATTTTCAAAGATAGCAATCTCAAAAGTCTCCTCCTCTTCGATCAATCCGGTTTTCTAATTACCGATGATACCTGCTCTACTAATCTCGCTGGCCTCTTCGCCGCCGGTGACTGTCGTTCCAAAAATTTCCGCCAACTCGTCACCGCCTCTTCTGACGGCGCCATTGCCGCCAACTCCGCCATTGAATTTCTTTCTCAAGTTTAATTAAAACGGTACATTCATAATTTCTTTCGCAATTTTTTAACTAAAACAGCGTCTTCACATTTTCTTTCACAAGTTTAATTAAATCGATATATTCGAATTCTTTATCAATAAAAAACTGGCCCACGCCAGATAAAAAAATGGAGCCATTGGCAGGGATCGAACCTGTGACCTGCTCGTTACGAATGAGCTGCTCTACCAACTGAGCTACAATGGCATAGAGACATTATACATTATTTTTTCTTTAATGTATAATGAGGTTATGAAGAGCCTCACCTCGGACCTCATCGCTCATCGTGGCATGCACGGGACTTATCAAGGCGCCAAGAATTTTCCTGAAAATTCTCTTTCCGCATTTAAGCGTGCCCTGCTCGCGAATTATGCTATCGAACTGGATGTTCATCTTACCAAAGATCATCAGCTCGCAGTTTTTCATGACCACGACACTCTACGGATGACTAAAAAATCTTACAATCTTGAAGATACCGGTCTTTATATTCTTAAAAAACTTCCACTGATTAATTCCGATGGTGTTTCCACTAATCAAACTATCCCCGAACTTTCCGAGGTATTAGATTTAGTTCGCGCCAAAGTTCCCATCTTAATCGAACTAAAAACCACCGAGCATTCCGATATTTCCCTCTTCGGTAAAACCCTTCTCACTGCACTCGAAAAATACCTCAAAAGTTATCGTGATCCGAAAATTTATCTCCAAAGTTTCGACCCCCGTATCGTCTACTGGATTAAACACCATCATCCCAAAATCCCCGTCGGCCTCCTACTCTCTGACGACTCTGATCTAGCTAAAAAATACGATTTCTTCGTCAATAACCCTCTAATTTGGCGCATCGTCAAACCAGATTTTCTGAGTGTTAATCAAACTATGCTAAACCGACCTGCCATCCAAAAATTCAAAGTTAGTCATCCAGTTCTCTGCTATACTATCGACGACGAAAAAACTCTCGATGAATTAAAACCCCTCGCCACCCAATTTATTGTCGAAAAAATCCTCTAAGTCAAATATTTTTCAAGAAACCAACACCCTATCAAACCTTATCACTAAAACTCGCCGTCGCTCAAAATCCACCAAGCTCTATTTTCAAACCACAAAAAATAGCCCGAAGGGCTTTATTCTGGCGGATCCGACGAGACTCGAACTCGCGACCTCTGCCGTGACAGGGCAGCGCTCTAACCAACTGAGCTACGAATCCACTACCTTACATTATAACGTGATTCCCCTGTTTGTGCAATAGTTTTTCCCTTTTTTACCGTTCCAAAATCAATTCTGAAACTAAAACTCTTTTTTTGGTTATAAATTTCATATTTCAAACCATATCGTTTCAGTAAATTTTTTACAATGTAGAGCCCCAAACCACTTCCACTCTGCTCATTAGTGTCCGCCCTATATGAATTTTTAATTTCTAGTATTTCATCTCGCATCTGCACCGAAATCTTACCACCCTCCTCCACATACTTCACTGCATTGCCGATTAAATTCGCTAACACCATCGATAAAGCCGTCCGATTCAACCAAATTTTTTGCTCCCCCACCTCCATTCGTATATGCAGATTCTTCTCCGCAATAATAATTTGGTTTCGCTTCAGCACCTCCTCGACTACTTCTGAGATTTTTATCCATTCAGACTTTTCGAAACTATCCATTTTAGACATCAAGAGTAATTCTCGAATTCCAGCGTCAAGTTCATCTACCATTTCCCCACATTTTTCCAAATAAAAATCCCGGTCTTTGTATTTCCCTACCTTAAATTGCATGTTTTCTAAAACAATTTTCAAACTGGTCAGTGGCGTTTTTAATTCATGCGAAGCCCCACGCAAAAATTCAAAATTCACTTGCTTCATTCTCAGAGTTTCCTGCCTCGCATAAAACCCCGCCGCCACCAGCGATAACACCACCGATCCCAGTAGTGTAACCGGCAAAAACTTTAAACTCAAATCAATCGCGTCCTTCTGCAAATTTGCCGTCGAAACAAACTGCACCAAAGCCTCTTCTTCGTTTTTAAGCTTCACACTTTTTTCTTCAATAATCACCGAATTATTTTCACTCGTCCGATCCACAGGTAGCAGCTCCGAAACTTTCATCTCATTCTCTGCATTTTGCGATTTCAGATAAGCTTTAATCTCCCCACTCCTTGAATAAAAATCCAAAGCCTGCTCCACATACTCACGATTTTTACCGGCTAAATTTTTCGTCACATCTGAAGCCGTCTGCTTAATTTCTTTTGTTTTTTCTTCCAAATAAGATTTCGAAAGTGTATAAAATATCCCACCGTGAATAATTACCACTACCCCAAGCAGCAGTATAAAGACTCTGAAAAATCCCTTCCAAAAAATTCTTCTCATCCTCGCTCCAATTTATACCCCACTCCACGCACCGTATAAATACAATCCAATTTTAATTTTTTTCTTAGCTCTTTAATATAAACATCGATCACCCGATCAAACGGAATTTCTTCACTTTCCTTCCAGACATTTTCAATAATTTGCTCTCTCTTGAGAACGCGCCCCTCATTCAAAAACAAATATTTTAAAATCTCCAGTTCCTTCGGTTTCACTTCTACTGCTTGCCCTGCTACCTCAGCTCGAAAACTCACAAAATCGATTTTTGTTTCTTGATAACTAAATTCTCTTAGATCTTCACCTAAAGTCTTCTTCAATAATGCTTCCACTCGCGCCTTCAGAACTGGCAAAGAAAACGGTTTTTCCATAAACCCATCCGCCAAATTCGAAAAGGCCATAATCTGCGATTCTTCGTCCGAAAATGCCGTCATCATCAAAACCGGTACCCGACTTTTTTCACGAATTTTCCTTAAAACTTCTAATCCACTCATCGACGGCAATTTGATATCTAAAATCACCAAATTAATTTCATGGTTAAACTTCTTCAGCGCCTCTATCCCATCCCCTGCCTCGACCATCTCGTATTTAAATTCCCGCAAAAATTCTACCACCCCTTCCCGAATCATTCGGTCATCCTCTACGATCAATATTTTCATTAATCTAAATATACCAAATTTAAAGCTCTGTCAAAAGTTCCTTTGGATTCTTTTTCAAATTTCGATAGCTTATTATCCCAAGCGAAACCAGAATGATTGCCAACATGAAAACCACCGTTATTGTCGCCGCTCCAATCGTCATCTGTACATCAATTGCCGAAAGGGTTTTAGTAAAACCTTCCATTTCTGCGCCCCCACCCAACTGCGTCGCTCCAGCCTGCTTCGCCATTTGCTTTGCCACCCCAGTTGTTACATTTTTTAAAATATCATTTCCCATTATTTTCGCAAATTTTCCCGCCAAGATATAAGCCCCCACGAATGCCGGTAGACTTACCATCAAAAGTTCTATCACGAACTGTCCGAAAATCTGTCCTTTTTCCAAACCTATCGCCAGTAAAATTGCGATTTCTTTTTTTCTCGCATTCATCCAAAGTAGTAAAACTAGAGCCACTACTATTCCCGCAAAAATTAATGAACCGAAAAACATTTGGTTGGCCACTCCATACATTCCCGAAATTGATTGTTCCAAAGCTGGATAGTTTGAGGCACTTTTTATCAAATTATACTCGCGCCAATTCACATCTAATTTCTTCACCGTAGCCATCACTTGGTCAAGATTTTTCTCGCCCTTCACGAAAAATGTTGCATCTTGGTAAACCGCCGTATCCTCATCATTGCCATAAACTTTTGCCGCCGTCGAAACGTCCGTTACTAAAGTATTTTCATAAAGTTCCTGTGCCGCTGTCACACCCCCCGTATTTTTCCCCGCAAATAACCCCTTAATTTTTACTTCTACGGTTTCGTTTGCCGCTTTTTCGTTATCCGCGTCAAATAAATTTGATTTAATTTTTATTTTATCCCCCACTTTCAGATTATTTTTCTTCGCCAAATCTTCGTGCATCAAAATCTGATTTTTATCCTCATTTTTTAGATGCTCACCCGAAACCAATTTATAGGCCCCCGAAACAAATTTAGTTTCCCTAGCTGAATCATTCACTCCGGTTAACATCACCGTGCGCTTAAAATTTTTCGCTCGTTCCGCCGACATTCCGCGTAACGTTTCTGGTGTCTCGATAATATCTTTACCCACCAAATCCGCCACACTATTAATTCTTTTCACCGTATATTCAATTTCCGGTGACTCAGAAATTTTTTTAATATCGATCCCCTTCACATTACCCCCACCCCGCGGTGTACCT
>CALIXG010000073.1 GCA_938046495.1 uncultured Candidatus Saccharibacteria bacterium
TTCAACCTTGACATCTCCATAATTACTTGGCGAGTACTTACTGTCATAAATCGAACACCAGTCTTTTAAGACTTTTTGATTGACGATTTCGTCGTAATCCTTCTCTAATTCTTCTTTGGAAATATTATTTTTTCTTAAATATTCTCTTACTTTTTCTTCATCATCAATAAATTGACCTGGTTTCCTTGGCTCTTCAAAAATCGCAAGCTCTTTTTTGAGGATTTTCTTTTTTATATTATAGTGTGCTGAATACCATAGGGTAATATCTGAATTAATCCTTTTTTCAAAACGAATCGTCATCCCTTTAATACCTGAACCAAAATTAAAGCTAATTTTAATTTTAGAGTAATTACTAGGAGTCGTTTTGTTATCGTAAATTCCAAACGGATTATTAGATATATTTGGGTCATCACTTGGCCAGACATCGTCAATTTCAAAGCCATCTATTTTTCTTAAAATATTATTTGACCGATAAGTCTTCTCGGTCTCCTGATAAATCTCATCAAAGATATTTTTAGGGTGATTGTTGAAAAAGTAGAAACAGGATAATACAATTAGTAAGACTAAAACTAATAAACTGAATATTTTCCTCATCATCATCCTCCTACTCCGCCACGGCTTCCAAGCGATTTAAAAATGTCGATACTTCTGGATAGTTACTTTTGATATATGCTTTAATGGCATCTTCCCCTTTTTCCATAACCTCTAATGGGAGAATACTAGCATAGATAGTGCTTCTAACCTGCTTCCAATCTTTATTTTTCAAGAATTCTCTTTCTCTCAGAGTCGAATCCTTCTGAAGGTCAGCATAGTAGGAAGAGATAGCTTGGTCATAGGATTGCCCCTTCTGCATACGGCCGATAAGGTTGACCGAGTCCAAATCAGCCTTGTAGTCATCTTCTCCAATGCTTGGCTTCATATCATTTGCATTAAAGGTCGTATCTCCCTCCCAGCCTGAAAGGTCCTTGACATGCTCTCTACTACAACCATAGATATCGGCTAACTGAACTTGATTAGGATTTAGATGGGTGGCCATGGTA
>CALIXG010000074.1 GCA_938046495.1 uncultured Candidatus Saccharibacteria bacterium
CAAACTATCCGAATTTTTTCGTCTTTTGACAGAAAAATATTTAACCTCATCCGAAATTTGCCCTTTTCGAAAATCTGAGGTGTGTATATATGAATAAAGTTTTGTTTTTATACTGTCTACTTTCTCATTGTTTATTTTAAATTTAAGAAAGATTCGCTTGATGGCTCGATCGATAGATTCGTCACTCACCATCGAATCATCTAAAAATTTTCGCATGTCAAAAATCGGCTTTTCATGCTTAGGTTTAAATCTAAATACAGAAATATTTTCATAATTATCTGCGTAGTACTCAAAGTCTATACCTTCAAACAATCCAAGCTCAGTGGTTTTTTTATAAATCAAATCACTAGCGTAGTGACTGTACGCGTTGGCAGTAATTCTATCTTCTGCTTGTTTGATTATCTTCTGTTCATTCATATCCAAGATTATTACTCTGGATTGGCGTAGTCATCATTTTCCAGATAGTCAGGGCAGGTATCCTTATCGCCGTCTTCCATATACCAACAGTTTTTGGTGGTATAGAAAGTTTTACGGGTGACATTGTTTTTATCATCGTTTAACTGAACAGCGAATTCTGGATATGGAAAATAATTATCAATCAATTCGACGCGAGCTTCGATACGACGATAGAGAGTATTAGCGCGACCAGTGGAGTCAACCTTAGCCTGCACGCCTGTAAGGTCAATCGGGTTACGTTTGCTATCATAAAGTGAAACAGCAAAGTCAGTGTCTGGAGCGCCATAAGGCAGTGATAAAACTAAGAAAGTAGCACCGGTGTTACGATCATTGGAATTATGAAAGGTGTTCGGTACTTCAAAAGTGAGTGAACAGAAGAAGTTACCTTCCTGACACTTAACATAGAAAAGTTCATTCTTGTGTTTATCAAAGGTACGAGAAACTTCACTAGCTCCAATTTCATTAGTACCATTCTTGCTTGGTCTTAAATACATCGTTCCTTGGTCGGTAGAATTATCACCACTAGCCGTAATAAGATCACTCATCTTAAAATTACGATCGGCTTGATAAAATGAAGCATTAATTAGTGGTGGAACCAAGGAATATTGACCGGATGGCAGGGAGGCATTTTCGCTCCAGGATAATTGGTGACCACTACTTAAGAGTTTAGCGTAATTAGTATCGGAAAACCACTTAATATTGATATATTTCAATTCTTTGATTTTATCACTACGAATTGGCACAATACGGAGACGATTTTCGCCACTCAAAGAAGAACGATAATCGCTAAGATCTTCCTGAAGAGTTACACAAGTGTAAGCTTGCATCATATCAGCACCACGGCCTTGATCAAGATTTTTATTTTTCACTTCTTGAATAGTAACACCTTTTTGCTCATCGGTGCTACGGCTAAGCACATTAGCCACGGTATTACAGTCCTGATTTTTAATACCATTCTGCATAGCTTCAATGATTTCCTTACAATTAATATCAGAGCCGCCCTCTTGATAACGGTCCAAACATTCATGATATTTGAGAAGAGCAATCTTCGCGTCTTCCACACCAGCAAGAGCAGAATCATAGGCGGATTTCGAAAGATCAGAATTACTAGTTTGGCCAGCCTCGGAGAGAGTTAAGCGTACAAAACCAACCACGATAATACTGAATAAGAGCATGGCAAAAATCGTCACAACAATGGAGGTGGCACCGCGCTTAGTAGTTAGTAGTTTTTTCATTATTCCTCTCCTTTTCTATTTTGACCTGAAGTCCTAGCGGAAAAATTAAATTTATTAATAGCACAGTAATTAAAATCGGAAGATAAACCCATTTCTGGTGGCGTTTTACAAAATTCACCGGTGCCAGTAATATCGACATTACCCCTTAAAGTAGCCAAGATAAAGGTACCGCTATAAAAATGTTGCATAGTGAGAGCGTGCTCGGTTGGCGCAAAAACCGTAAAATCATAAAGTGCGATGTCTTCGTTATTCTTTTTTATGACCTCTTTATATTCAGCGCCAGTGAGCCTATAAGTTGGAGCGATGTCGGCTACTTGATAAACACGATTATTATTAGCGGCGGCTTCCATATGAGAACGACAAATAGTACGATCAGAATCTTCAATTTTAATCAGACGATAATCGTCAATTTCCGTGTCGCCATTACTGAAAGTAGCGCGACTACCGCTCATAATTTCGTAATCCGTGGGATTTAACACATAACCAGTATTCCAGAGATAGGTGTAACGTCCGGAACAGAAAACACCAGAAAGTGGTACACTTTCGAGAATCTTGCCAGTTTGTTTGGCCTTGATGGTGCCGTAGTTTTGCTGATAAACATAAAGCCTGGCTTGATCTTGTAAACATTTATTTAGTTCACTGGCACTTGAAGCATATTCGACACGACAAATATCAGACAAAGAGCGAGCCGGCGAGGTGGCAATACCACGTTGAAAATCATCTACTAGTAAACGCGAAGTGGAATTGATTGCATTCATGGTATTTCCCTTTTGATAAATTGTAGAGAGATGTACTGCGACAAAAATTACCGAAAGCAGAAGAATTGAAATAAACATCAAGGAAATAGTCACTTCAATAATAGTAAAGCCAGAAAGGGGTCGATTGTTGGTTTTTGATTGTATAATTTTTTGACGCATAAATTAATCTAACCTCTCTTCATGTAGTCTGGATTATATAAGCGAATAATGGTACCGATGGTGGTTGGGGTAATTTCGCCTGGACTATACCAACAGGTGCGAATATGAAAATCATAAAATTCTGGAGGATAATTTTTATCCATGTCTTCGCGGTACTTGGCGTCAAAATGGGCGCTGGACGGAACATTAGTAAAGTCGCGGACAGCCACAATCCAAATTCCTTCGGCACGATAAAGATTATTAAAAACTGGAGTAGTTTGATAATTGGTGCCATCATTAATTTCATTGAGATTAGTAGTATCAGTATCTTCCCCATTCGAAGTTCCTGCCGTAGAAGTCGAAGAGAAAACTAGGCGAGGAGCCAGTGGTGCTTCTTGAAAAATTCCTGGAAAATCAGTGGCAGAAAGGATAGTGTTCGCTGGATCAGAAGCCTTAAGTTTACGTGTATTTAGAATAAAGGCCTTATCGGTAAAGATATTGTGATTATCACCTACAATGTTATTTTTATCATAATATTCAGAACATTTATTGGCTTCAAATTTAGAAATATCAGTCGGACTATTGGACATACCGTTATTAAAACTAGTTAGGCGTTCCCAAATTGCACGGTATTCCTGCCATTTACCAGAATCATCTTGTCCACTAGATTTAACCAAAGCACGTTCGGAAATATAAGAATCGTGAATAAAACGCAGAGCTTCAGCCTGAGCATCAATCTCATTACGCACCGTGGTGATTTGCAAAGAATTCTGAATCTTGGCGTAACTACGATTCATCATCGAAACCGAAATGGCGGAAACTAAAATAAAAACCACAAAGCAAAAAGTCACTTCGATAATAGTGTCACCACGACGACTAATGAAAGGCTTTAACTTCGACATGGATTTTCCTCACTATCAATATCAAGCAATTCAACGGCCGTGGAATTACTACCGTCAGCGTGAATACGAATAGCACGACGACCGATACTATTCAAGGAATGATTTTCCGAACCAACGCAAATATCAAGATCTTTTTTATTCTGAAGTTTGACATTTTCAAGATAAAGGCCTTTAGATTCGGAGTGATTTAGAGTGCCAAAGGCAGGATAAAGACCAGCATCAGCTACCACACTTGTGACAGAACCAATACCGCCATATTCACAGCTACCGTTACCAACATATTCGTTATTTACTTTTTGCATGAATTGATTAATATTAAAAGTTTTGCCTTTTTCATCATAAATATAGGTGTGGACGGTACCAGAAATTGGTGAGCGGGTAACTAAAAAAGCCCCGACGAACGGATCATGATTTTCGGTATTCTCAATACGGGCTTGCCAAAGTGGCTCATAAACATCGTGATTCCCTGCGGTAGTCATACGACAAGTATTGGCTTCACTTTTCATAGTGACTACATTGGCGCCGATACTCTTTAAAGAAACCAGAGCGTTATCGCCAGAGGCATTTTCAATGTCGAGATTTTGGGTATAAATATGACCGATCACATCATAAATATGGACATTATGATCAGGTTGGTTTGTATCTGGATTAGTCTCGCCGAAAGTGACAAGCTTACCATAGATGGCACAGCGAGTACGTCCTGGAAAATTGTCCGAGGTAGAGTTAGAAACTAACCCACCATTTTCATTCCACATAGTATTAAGCGTGCAATAAATACTGCTTCCCTCATCGGCCTCGCGAGGGTTCTTAACATTGACCACTGAGGAGTAAACTGATTTCAGGGTAGCAGAAAGTTCATTGTAAGAATCAATATAGCGGCGATTATTAATATTGCCGGAAAGAAAACCCATGACGGAAACCACGAGCAGACCAGTAATCGCCAACACAAGCGTCACCTCGATAATCGTAAAGCCTGACCTCCACCAAGTTTTCTTTTTCATAACTAAATTATAGCATAAGAGGTTATAATATATAAAAGAAAAATACTAAATTAACCTGGAGCTTTATGGCGGAATTTCCAAATTTTAATCGGTTTGAAAATAGAGATTACGAAAAAAATCCTTTTGAAAAATTAACCAATCTTGAAAATCAATTTAATCCAGAATTGGCACGCGAAAAATTTGAGCAAGCGAATCCGGAAAACAAAATCGAGATAACAAGAGAATCTGCTTTTAATAATTTTGAAAATACAGCAGAAAAATTAAAGGAAGATGAAATCTCAGAATTAATTGCTAGTGCGGATCTCACAGTTTATGAACGCTTAAATCCGACCAACGCCAAGGAAGCAAAGGAAGAATTTTTAAATAATCCGGATTTAATTCATCCGAATTATGAATACGGAAATTTAGATAGGCAAGAAATTGAAAATAATTTGAGTAACCTAGAGAAAGCAAAAACGGAACTCGAAAGTGCAGAATTATCCAGCGGAAAACGTAGATTGTTGGAATATTTAGCCGATGACTGCTTTAAGAAAAATGACTTTTTGGTGGCTAATTTAGCCTATAATACAGTCACGCAACCAGAGACAAAAAAGCTCGCGGCAGAACATCACAAAGAGGCTAATGAGGCACTTTATGGCAAGCCAGACGAGGGGACTTTTTACGCTTTACTAAATGAAAAAATTGACCAGATTAAGGCGCAGGATTTGATCGAAGAACAAAAACAAACATTCGCAGAGTTATTAAATGAGATTGGTCCAATGCCAGAAACCAGAGGCGAAAGATTTAAGCCAAAGCCAGAAACTATCGAGCGCTTTGCGGAGATGACTAACGAATTTTTTGGTAGTTTCCTGCAACATATTCCAGAAGATCAAGAAAAATTCAGTTCACAAGAAATGGTAAATATCGTTAATGAAATTATTGAAGAAGAACTAAATGAAGATGGCAGCAATCCGTATCGTGCAGAAATAAAAGCTGGGGCAACCAATGCTTCGGCGGATCATGAGGAGCGCCGAATTTATTTTCCAGAAGACAAGACCTACAGCGCCAAGCGGGCTCGCGGTCTAATCGTGCATGAACTGGGCACTCATGTACTACGTGCGGTTCCCTACGTGGATCATGAAGTGGAAGCCTTCTCGACGGGTTTTCCAAATAACGAAGAGTTCGATGAGGGCGTAGCGAAAGCGGTAGAGCAGGCGATTAACGGCAAGTATGAAGATTCGGGAATCGATCATTATATTAATATTGGTTTAGCTAATTTTAAGGGCAAGAATTTTCGTGAAGTTTATGATATTCAATGTAAATTGCGTGAATTAACGGGCGGTAAAATTGAGCCAGTTTTCAATGCGGTACAGCGCTGTTTTCGTGGAACGGGCGAGCTACCAAATAACAAAGATTTAGCATATTACAATGGTGCAAATCGAGTTTGGAAACATATCGAAGACCATATCGATGATATTGAATTATTTGATCAACTTTTCTTATCGGGAAAGATTGACTACCAAAACGAGCAACAAGAACAAATTTCCTATGAAGCCAGAACCAAAGGAATTTAAGCAGAAAATATACCCGGACTAAACGCCCGGGTACATAGGTATTATAAAGGAAGCATTTCTCAATTAGAAACAAGAGTAAAAGTTCCTTTACGGCTCTTGCTGTTATAATATGCCGTAAATCGGCGATACTGATAACGGCAAACACCATCATTCCGAATGTGATAATCTACATCTACTTTGCAGTAACCTTCTAGGTTAAAGCTCTCCCCAGAACCGTCTTCATGCTGAATTCCGGTTATCACAATATCGGTAATTTGCATCGGTAGATACAGCTTAACGGCATCATTGCTGTGGCTTGAACAACTCTGTGAAATAGAGAAATTCACATGGATATTCGCATCCGTACTATAAGCGTAAAGACACGAATCAAACAATACACTCTTGCTTGGTCCGTTAATTATGCTATAACAATTGGTTGCACTTTTACTCGTAGTATTCATCCGAATACCTCCTTCTTGAAAGAACGACCCAGATACATTCGTAAAATGGGTTGGCCTACCTAATCCACTATTGAATTAGTACTTATATTCTATCATGTTTATGTAATTTTGTCAATATGAGTCACAGCTCGGTATCATTTTGTCAAATATCACTCGTGGAGTATTGATGATATTCTTCTATGATTAGTAGTAGAGGATAATGATATAATAGGATCATGCAGCGACTTTTTACGATTGATCTAAAAGATTACGATTCGAGCTTAGAAAAGTTTTATCGCCCGTCAGTACGCGGAATTATTTTAGATCAAAACGGCAAGGTGGCAATGATTTATAGTGAGAAATATCATTTTTATAAATTTCCGGGTGGTGGAATCGAGGGTAATGAGACCCATCTTGAAACCTTGAAACGAGAAATTAAAGAAGAGACCGGAATGATTTTGAAACCGGAATCGGTGCGAGAGTTTGGGGAAGTTTTGCTAACGCAAAAGATGCAAAAAGATGGTAAAGATGTGATTTTGATGCAATATAATTACTATTATTTATGCGAGACCGAGAATGAGATCGGTACACAAAGCCTGGATGATGGCGAAAAAGAGTTGGGATTTGTCTTAAAATTTGTACCAATAGACGAAGCTATACGAGCAAATAATAATTTCCAAGGTGGACCGATTGGAAAGAATACAGTCGAGCGAGAAAATCGTATTTTGGAATTGGTGAAAAATTTATAACGCGATTTTAGATTTCGGTATAAAAAATCGGCTAAGGATGCCGAATGAAGTAGTTCGCAAGTTTGCCGTTCCATAAAGCTCCACCGGAGCTTTATGGTATGTTTCCTTACTCACAAATGTTCGTAAGTTTGCCATTCCAATTAATCTCTACTAGAGATTAATTGGTGGGGGCGGTTGGGCTCGAACCAACGACCAAGCGGTTATGAGCCGCCTGCTCTAACCCCTGAGCTACGCCCCCAAGGTAGTTTTATTTTATCATAAAATGCTATAATAGGGGAAAGGATTAGGGTGGCACCAGATATTCTTGAGAATTCTAATTATGAAAACAAATAACAAAATTCAATTACATCTGAAACTTAATCAGTTGCGTTACTGGGTAAAACACTCTTTGTTTAGTAAAGAGCGAATTATGTTTTTGTTACTGCCGACAATGTTTGTGTTTTTGCTTTATTTTTCCGTGCAATCGATTACAAAAAATTGGAACCTACAGCAAACTCTGAATACCAAGTTGCAAGAAAAACAACTAATGGAGCTCAAAGTTTCAAACATGAAACTGGAAAACCAATACTATGCTTCCGAAGAATATCAGGAACTGATGGCGCGAAAATTACAGGATAAAAAGGCTAGTGGTGAAACTATGGTAATGTTGCCGATTAATAGCGACATCGCAAAACAAAAACACGCTAATCAGAAATTTAGTTCGAACAAACAGGAACAAGACAACTCGAATTTTCGTCAGTGGATGAAATTTTTGTTTCGAATTTAAGAGCCTAAAATACATAGCTTGCAATAGGAGTGGTTGACTCCGAGTATGAATGTAAATAGAATTTTGCAAGCAAAAAGTATCTTGATTTTGAATTGAGAAAAAACCGGCTTGGAGGGACCGGTTCTTTCAGTGAAATATTTTGTGATGTTTTTTATTTTACGACCACAAGTAATTTAAGGGGCAGCCTTAAAAATAAAATAAATAAACCTCCTCCTGTAACTAATTAGCAATTATAGTAAGGTT
>CALIXG010000075.1 GCA_938046495.1 uncultured Candidatus Saccharibacteria bacterium
AAAAATCATTAATTTTTATTTCTTTAACTTCATAAATCTTTTTTCCTGATTTTTTATTATTTCTGATAATAATTTTTTATCATAATCACTGAGCATTATTGAATCCGTTTTTGTGGGCTTACGTCTTATAGGCTCAAAGGCATGATTATATCTTTCTGAAGTCATTTTTCTAGAGGCTTGAATTGCTCCGCACACAGGTTTATCTGGAACATACTTCACATCATCGCCTAAGCCACTCGTATCAATTTACCAAACTGGGCCTTTAACAGTTCAGCTGCGTTCAGCAGGTCGTCTGTGAGAGAAGATCTTCAGGTGAGGCAGACGCAGATATGCCATTACTACCAGGTTCAACCATTCCACTCGCAGCTACAGTAATATCAATACCTTCACGAGCACTCACAGCTCAAACTGATAATTCAATTTTAGGGTATCCTCCATATAAGGATTATTCCTTAGAGGTGCACCCAGACCCTTAACCTCGCACTGGCGGGTATTCTCGGTTGCGCAGGGGAACATGTTTTGGGTGTCGGATCTGAAAGCATGTTTAGCCATGAATGACTTCTGGTTGGCTTGGTACGACTGGTGTACACGCCAAGGAGAAACAGAGGTACTCAACCCTATACTGTGCCACGTTCTCCGGATACGCCAAGTGCGCATAGCAATGTGTCGTTTGCGTCGGATTATGAAGCGGGGTAAGGGTACACCATCTGAACTCATGCCCCACCTTTAAAATGCCATGAATTTAGACAACAAGGATTTTTATTCGCAACTAGTCTTTCAGCCTAGCTGAATACCTCATAATAACATATGAAGATTATACTTGGATAGATAAAAATAATCGTCTATATATTAATCTAGGATGTGCATGCCAATACCATTTTAATAAAAACACATCGATCTTCATTAAAGAAATATTAAAAATTATCGACATTGAAAACGAAAAACCTAGTTACTATTAAGAAAATCCGCTACTAGTATTAGTGACGCCTATAATCCACAAGAAGAACACTTCACCAAATTCATAAAACGCATAGATGATATTAAGTAATCTAACTATAAACTACCACTACTTACCACTACCACTCTCTCCACTAACCATATTCCATAAGATAAATACTGGAGAGATAAGAACCAAACCAATCACTAAGAGGCCAAAAAATTTCTCTGCAGAATTTTTTATTATTGCACAAAGTATAAGAAATATAATATACAAAAGAGGAAGAGTTATTGGAGCATGTGGTGGAAAATTACCTAGTGTTAGAAATACAATACTGATAATTAACCATGATGCCGGCACACCATTACCTATATAATCACCTTTACCGTCCTTCCATACAGGGTATGTCAGCATACCAAATATACTTATAATATATATAACTGCAAAAAGTATTTGAATAGACCAAAGATGAGAAAATCCTTCAAGAAATCTATACCATTCAAATTTCCAGCCGAAATAGTTAGATAGATAATTATATACAGAATTAAATCCATCACGCATTATAGGGCAACATACAATCCAGAACATCAAAGAGGATATCCCCATAAGACTAGCTATCCGTTTTCCAGAAATAAATTCTTCAGCAAAATCAGCAAGTTTAGACATATACCCTCCACTCATACAACAACGTTCCAAGTAATCATATTCAGATTACCCCCTTTGGAAAAATTTATCAAATATCTTATAAAAATTATTTACAATGTTTTATTGGTGAATATTTTCACTATAAATCAAATGTTACTCAAAAGCTTGAATTAACATATCCACTAACGCGATCTTCAACCAAGATACTTTCCGAAGAAAAATAACCCTTCGTTTCAAGGTACTGAATTCTATCGTCCAGCGACAGAAAAGGTGGCACTCTGCCCATCGAAGGTTCTCCTGATATAAGAGGACCCCCTCAGGGCGCATACACCGTGCGATGTAGAGGCGGAGGGGGACTGTTACTGTTTACTCTAGCAAGCCTCAATTCGAACATGCAAGCAATTGCGTCACCAGCATATATATTTCTTAGCCAGCAACTCGACCGCTCAAAGATCACGTTCGAGAAATCGCCCGCCGCCAGCTGCTCGGGCGTTATCAGCCAGTTTGCCGCGCCTCCGCCGCACCACATGAGCTTAGGCGATCCGTCATGAGGCTCGGCCCAGTCCACCTCAGAAACAATGGTCAGCAGGTTCACGGTATG
>CALIXG010000076.1 GCA_938046495.1 uncultured Candidatus Saccharibacteria bacterium
GGATTTTCAGTCCCCTGCTCTACCGACTGAGCTATCTAGGCAAAGTGGCGGAGAGGGTGGGATTCGAACCCACGGTGCCTCACGACATCACTGGTTTTCAAGACCAGCTCCTTAAACCACTCGGACACCTCTCCACATAAATTATTAATTATATTTGGCTGGGGATGCGGGACTCGAACCCACGGATGCATGAGTCAAAGTCATGTGCCTTACCGACTTGGCTAATCCCCAATATTAATAGTGAGCGTTCAGTACACTCCCCTGCTCGGGCCATATCTTGACCCTCTTAAATCTGTTCATACCAGATAAATTTCAAAAATAAACTTGGTGCGGATGAAGGGAGTCGAACCCCCACGCCAAAGGCGCTAGATCCTAAGTCTAGTGCGTCTGCCAATTCCGCCACATCCGCGCATTTTAGTTTATTCTGTTGGTGGAGGATGGTGGATTCGAACCACCGAAGTCGGTGACAACAGATTTACAGTCTGCCCCCTTTGGCCGCTCGGGAACCCCTCCACGCTAAATGAATACTTGTTTACTAAAGGATGGTGCCGACTACCGGAATCGAACTGGTGACCTACTGATTACAAGTCAGTTGCTCTACCTACTGAGCTAAGTCGGCGTGTTGTAAGCAAGTGAGGCGTATTATATGGAAAATTTTATGCCTGACAAGTTTTTTTTATGAAAAATGCGTTTTTTTTAACTATTCGTCTAATTTACAAGCAAAAAGCCACATTCTTGATTTAAAACTCACCACTTTTAATAAAAAACGATGATCACAACTCATTTATAGGGTATATTTTGTCCAATTTTTTCACTCTAGATATAAAGCACCGTGGAAATTACCGAACAACTCACGCCCTTTCTGAACTTTAGCCGTCAGCAATGGGCCGAATTAAGAAAATCTGTTCCGCTAAAATTAACGGAGCAAGATCTCAAACCGCTTTTAGGTTTTAATGAAGAGCTTTCTCTCGATGAAGTGAGCACCATTTACCTGCCACTTGCACGTCTCATCAACTACTATATTGATGAAAACCTTCGTCGCCAAACGGTTTTAAATCGTTTTCTTGGCGGACAAAGCCCTAAAGTCCCTTACATCATTAGTATCGCCGGTAGTGTTGCTGTCGGGAAAAGTACATCGGCACGTATTTTGCAATCTTTGCTAACCCACTGGCCTACCGAACGAAAAGTTGATCTGATTACTACTGATGGTTTTCTTTATCCATTAGAGAAACTTAAAAAAGATGATTTGCTACAAAAAAAAGGCTTCCCTATTTCTTATGATACGGCCAAATTAATTCGTTTTTTAGCTGATATCAAATCAGGCAAGCCATCTGTAAAATCGCCTATTTACTCTCATCTGACTTACGATATCGTTCCTGATAAATTTGATATTGTTGACCAACCGGATATTTTAATTTTAGAAGGACTAAATGTTCTCCAAACAGGTTCAAACAAAGCCAATCAAACCTTCGTATCTGATTTTGTGGACTTTTCTATTTATGTTGATGCTGACGAGAACTTACTCAAAGAATGGTACATCAAACGATTCTTAAAATTCCGTCAAAGTGCTTTCACCAATCCAGATTCCTATTTTAAACATTACGCTAATCTCTCTGAGCAAGAAGCCATTGAAACAGCCAGTAACATTTGGGATAACATTAACGGATTGAATTTAAAACAAAACATTCTGCCGACTCGTGAGCGCGCCAAT
>CALIXG010000077.1 GCA_938046495.1 uncultured Candidatus Saccharibacteria bacterium
CCACTACCTTCCTCTCTAAGCAAAAGGCTGCCAATATTATTTCCATGAAATCTGATGTCTTTAATGGTATCATGCAGCTTTTCACCGCTAAATCATTCAAGGATCTCACTACCGATGAATCTGAAATCCCTACCGATCCAATCGAAAAGCAAAAATACTACGAAGAGAAACTTGCCGAAGCTAAAGACGCCGCCAAAGAAACCTTTATTAGGCAGATTGAAAGTTCTGATGCTCGTAATGTTATTATCTCCAGTCAAAAGAGTGGTGCTATTACTCAAATGGATAACAATGTCCGTGCACTTGTCTTCTCCGACAAATATGGTAATTTAGCTGAAAAAATTAAGACCATGAAAAATAGTGAAGAAGGCCGTCTCGAGCAAGACGCTAAAAAATATAATCACAAAAAATCTTCAAAGTAATCCCTAAATTAACTCTAGCCTTTTATGCTAAAATAGTATTATGGCTACATATAAGGTCCCACAAGATGTTGAGGCGGAGGATAGGCTCCTTGGCCCCTTCACTTTTCGTCAATTCGTTTATCTCCTAATTGCCGCGATTGCTGGTGCCTTAGCTGCTGCTCTCTTTCAAATTTTCCCCTTACTTGCGATTTTACCACTACCGGTCATTATCTTCTTTTTAATCCTAGCCCTACCTCTAAAAAAAGACCAGCCGATGGAAACCTACCTTGCTGCCATCGTTAGTTTTTATATGAAACCTAACAAGCGCTTCTGGCGTCCCGGTCAAGGTGAGACCACTATCCAAATCACTGCACCTAAAATCGTCGAAAAATCTCGCACTCGCGATATCAGTGAGGAAGAAGCCAGTCACCGTCTGAGTTTTCTTTCCAACCTTGTCGACTCCGAAGGCTATGCTATTCGTGGCAATCATAATGGTAATTTTACCGAGAATTTCATCGCTGACACCGAAGATGTCAATGATTTTATGGATGATAGTCAAAACCAAAATCTAATTAATCTCATGCAAAAAGAAAAGGTTGCCCGTCACGCCGAAATTATTAATCAAATGAAAGCCGCTATTAATAATACCGAAAATGCCATGGGTCCCGCCACGATTTCTTCACATCAAGCCACTCTCGGCTCTAATCCATTCGCTCAAAATCAGCCCACACCTAATCCATTTACCCAAAATCAAACCACCTCAACCCCTTCAATACAAAACACCAATACTCTCGCCAACCGCAACCAATCGATTCTAAATTCTAATTACCAAAACCTCGCCAATAATCAGAATTTTTCCATTAATACCATTAGTAAGGAAGCCAATCGTTACCGCGAAAACCTTGCGCCAAATTTAGCTCCTCAAACCTTCGTCACCCAAACTCCTTACACTCCGAATTTTACTCAGCCACCGACAAACAACCCCAACATTAATCAAAATCCATTTATTCAAAATTAAAGGCGCCTATGAATCAAAATAATTTCACTCCAAACCAAACCAATCCCCAGATGAATCCGGGAACCATGCCAGGTTACCCACGGGCTAATAATCCTCAAATGATGAATCCTCAAACCATGGGTTCGATGAGTCAATTTATTCCACAGTCGCCTCAAGCTGCTGCCACTGCCCCACGTCAAATTGTCGACCCTTCTTCCACTCAATCTACACTACTTTTTTCCGAACTTCGTGACGGTTTAATTATTATGAAAGATGGCTCTTTCCGTGCCGTGGTCGCTTGTAAATCTATCAACTTCGACCTCATGTCCGAACCAGAACGTGAAGGTGTCGAGTATTCCTATAAAGGTTTTATTAACTCTCTCAATTTCACCACCCAGATTCTTATTCGTTCCCAGCGTATTGATATTGCGCCATATATCGAAAAACTCACCGAAATTCGTAAGAATAATGACAATATGTTACTCGGTGTTTTGATGGATGATTATATTAACTTTATCGACCTACTTTCTCAAGAAGCCAACATTATGGATAAGTCTTTCTTTATCGTCGTGCCATATTTTATCAACAACGACCTCGAAAAAGCCAGTACTCAAACTAAGAACATTTTTAGTAGTTTCTTCGGTGGTAACGACACTAATCTCATCACCAAAATTGATCGCAATACCTACGACAAGGCTACCGCCGAAATCGATAAACGTGTCGAAACCATCGTTAGTGGCCTCTTCAGTATTGGTGTTAATGCTGTACGTCTCAATACCAAGGAACTTTCTGAGCTCTTCTATAATTTCAATAACCCAGATACCGCCGTCCGTGAACCGTTTATTGATTTTAATAAAATCGGTACCATTTACACCAAGAAAACTCCTAGTCCATACGACCAAAACCCAAGACCAAATCCAGAAGCGCCAAGGCAATTTAATCCTGCAATGAATCCAGCTCCAACGCAAAATTCCGGTCCAATCCAAAATCCAGCTCCGATGCAAAACCCAACTAATCCCACCCCTACCAACTACCCAGGGAATCAACCAAGATAATTTTAAATAATTTTATAAACATAATAGAGGAAACACATGGCTAAAAAACTTACCGCTGCCGAAATCGCCGCTCAAAAACAATCGATGGAAGAAGCAGAAATTCAACGCGCGTTTGAGCAGGGTATCACCACCCTTCGCGATTTGATTTCTCCATCTTCTATTGAAATTCAATCCGATCATTTCCGCCTCGGTACTAAATATGGCCGCACTATTTATGTTTATGGCTACCCTCGTACTCTCAGTACCGGCTGGCTCAGCCCTCTCATTAACATCGATGAAGTACTCGATATTTCTATCTATATTTATCCGGTTGACACTACCGTCGTAATGAAGAACTTGCGTAAAAAAGTCACTCAGCTCGAAGCTGATATTTCACTTAACGCTGAAAAAGGTCGTATTCGTAATCCAGAAACCGATGCCGCCATCCAGGACGCCGAAGAGCTCCGTGATCAATTACAACTTGGCTATGAAAAATTCTTCCGTTTCGGTCTTTACGTTACACTCTGGGCAGATTCTCTTGATGAATTAAATTACGTCCAGCATAAAATTGAAACCATGTTCGGTCAATTAATGATTTTTTCTAAGGTTGCCACTTCTCAGCAAGAGCAGGGAATGAATACCACTATGCCGATGGCCACCGACCAACTTCAAATTCGCCGCAATATGAACACTAGCGCCATCTCGACTTCCTTCCCATTCACTTCCGCCGATCTCACTCAGGAACGCGGCATTCTTTATGGTGTTAATATGCATAACCAGGGTCTGGTGATTTTCGATCGCTTTACTCTAGAAAATGCCAATCTCGTCGTCTTCGCTAAATCTGGTGCAGGTAAATCTTTCGCCGTGAAGCTCGAAGCTATTCGCTCCATGATGATGGGCACCGAAATCGTAATTATCGACCCAGAAAACGAGTATCAAAAACTTAGTGATGCCGTCGGTGGCTCTTATGTCCGTCTCTCGCTTAATTCCGACGTGCGTATCAATCCTTTCGATCTACCAAAAGTCATCGATTCCGAAGATGCTTCCGATGCTTTACGTGCTAACCTCGTTACTTTACACGGTCTTTTCCGTCTCATGCTCGGTGGTACTCAAATCGGTCCGAACGGCCAGCCAATTTCTTCACTTTCCGCCAACGAAGAAGCTGACCTTGATCAAGCCCTTATCGATACTTACGCTCGTGCCGGTATTACTTCCGATCCGCTTACTCATCAATCCACTCCACCTACCATTATTAATCTCTACGATACTCTCGCTCATATGGGAGGCTCCGGTCCGCAACTCGCCCAACGTCTTCGTAAGTACGCCACTGGTACTTTCGCTGGTATCTTTTCTCAGCAATCCAATATTGATATTAATAACCAAATGGTCGTTTTCAATATTCGCGACCTCGAAGATGAACTTCGCCCAGTCGCTATGTATATCGTCCTTAACCATATTTGGAATATTGTACGCGCCAAACAAAAGCGTCGTATTCTCATCGTCGATGAAGCTTGGCAACTTATGAAATATGACGACTCCGCCAACTTCCTTTTCTCCCTTGCCAAGCGTGCTCGTAAATATTACCTCGGTCTCACCACTATCACTCAGGACGTCGAAGACTTCATGAGTAACAAAATGGGTCGTGCCATCGTCATGAACTCTTCCATGCAGCTCCTCCTCAAACAATCTGCCGCCGCCGTCGATGTCTTATCTGATGTTTTCAAACTTACTGAAGAGGAAAGAAAGCGTCTGTCTAGTTTCCCAATCGGACACGGTCTTTTCTTTGCTGGACAAAACCACGTTCA
>CALIXG010000078.1 GCA_938046495.1 uncultured Candidatus Saccharibacteria bacterium
GTTAGGGGTAAAGGAAACCCTAACGAAGAAAACGGTGATTACCAGAATACGCTTGGGCTACTTTACGGAGTTGCTTATACGATAAAGATGAGTTATAAGGGCGATCATAAAATAGATGGGTTCTTTGAATATGTCGTACCGCCACTAGAGGGGCTTTGGTGGCAAGATGATAAAGACGGCGGCATAGATTACAACCACAAAGAACAATTAAACTTTATCTCTATTATTCGCTTGCCAGATTTTGTAACGAAAGTCGACTTCGATTGGGCGATAGACGAAGCTACAAAGAAAAAGAAACAAGACTTCTCTAGGATAGAATTCCTAACTTATGACGAGGGTTTATGTGTCCAATGTATGCATATTGGTAGTTACGATGACGAACCAGTAACCGTTGAATCAATGCATAAATTCGCAGAAGATAACGGCTATAAGCTAGATATAACAGATACTAGATATCACCACGAGATTTATCTAAGCGATCCTAGAAAATGCGACGCGGATAAACTCAAAACCGTAATAAGACACCCGATTAGAAAGGCATAGTATGGCAAGCACAAAAGAATATCGCGATTTTATCCTAGAGCAACTATCAGAAGCACCAAACATTACTTGTCGACCAATGATGGGCGGATTCTTGCTATATTCTGATAGCGTCTTATTTGGTGGTATTTACGGCGATCGTCTGTTAGTAAAAATTGTTCCAGAAAATGAACAATACAAAATGGCAGAAGAAATTCCATACGACGGCGCAAAGCAGCCAATGTATTTTGTGGAAGATGTTGACAACAAAGATAAACTAGCAGAAATAATCACTAATACCGTTAAGGGGCTAAAATAAGTAAAGTATTACTTGTAATAGATATGTAAGAAGCATGTGTCGGCAAGAATCACGCAGAATTCTTTAAATACGATAGCGATATTATCACTAAAGTTAATGAAGAAATAAAAGCCAATGAGAATGTCATCTATATCCGCAATCTCATGAAAATAATCAAACATAAAAAACGACCCTATGGGTCTTTTTCATGTTTGGTGATCTCTGCGGGAGTCGAACCCGCGTTGACGGGATGAAAACCCGTTGTACTAACCGTTATACTAAGAGACCAATTCCGAAATGTACTTTTCTATTATAACAGATTTAAAAAAATCGGCAACTCCTATTTTTATAAAAATCCATCTTTTCACGGCTCGGTATTGGATCAGGTTAATTTATTAATTTTTCAGGCCCAAAACCCGGCTAAATTTATTCTTCAACCTTTTGACAGCTCAAAATCGGATCCGTCGTATAATCAGTCTTCCCGAATGGCGCATGCGGCTTAAATGTCACCGAAGATAAATCCTTATTGCAGGTCAATTTCTTGTGTTCAAAATAAATCCGTTTGTCCAAATTATTTTCGTCGCTATAACTTAATAATCTACGTAATTTCACCATTGGAAAGCCGGTCTTCAGATATGGCTTAAAAACAAATTCCGCACCCTTCGCTGCTATCTCGTCCTTATGGCCATTCACAAAATTATCATAGAAAAAATCTTCATAGTAGCTTTTGGCTAATTCTTGAAATTGTTTTTCTGCCAAAGCTTCGGCCGTCACATTTTTCTTCACCATCAAAGAAAATCCCACACTGCAAGCCGAAATCAAGACCACCACAATCATCAGTCCGCGAATAATTTTCGAATTCAGAGTCTCTAGGCGAATCTGATTAGAGAGTTTTTTGAAGCTAGGACTAAGTTTGGTCGCGTTCCTTTTATGTCTGCGCTTGGCGCCACGACGGTCGATATTCATAACTAAATTATAGCATAAGAATTTTCATTTTCGGCCGGTGGGAATTATAATATAAACATGAATACAAAAAATCTCACCATAAAAAACGAAGCCGCCGTGATTGATTTTGCGGAAAATTTGATGCGCGAGATTTTGCAATCTAAAGATGCTCTGCCTTGTGTGATTGAATTGGTGGGCGACGTCGGTGCCGGTAAAACTACTTTCACTAAGGGCCTCGCTCGTGGCCTCGAAATCACCGAAGAAATTACTTCGCCGACTTTCACTATTTCGAAAGTTTACGAAAATTCACATGGCCAGAAACTTGTGCACTACGATTTTTATCGCCTAGAAAATCCTGGTATCATGGTGGAAGATTTATTTGAAAACCTACAGGACCCACACACGGTTACGGTAATTGAATGGGCAGATACGGTTAGTGAGATTCTTCCTGCCAATCATTTGCGTCTCGAAATTCTCATCAATGATGATGGCAGTCGCACGCTTAATCTAACCAAAAATCTCACTTCGGAGCATTAACATGAAACTTTACCTTGATACTTCCACTGAAAACACTATTCTCAGGCTCGATGAAAAAGAATATTCCGCTCCTCTCAAAAATCAATTAGCCGAGCAAATTTTTACTTTCATCCATGATAAACTTGTCGAAAATCAGGCCGACTGGACAGATCTTACGGAAATCACTTTTTTCGCTGGTCCTGGCTCCTTCACTGGACTCCGCATTGGTGCTGCCGTGGTAAATACTTTGGCTGACGAGCTTCAAATTCCTTTGAAAAATCAGGACGGGGAAGTCATACCAATCATTCTGCCTAACTACGGTCGTCCGGCCAATATTACTCCTTCCAAAAAATAAATCTCTCATTCCGCCGTTCATTTCGCTTGTGTTATAATATATGATATAAGGAAATTCATGGATCAAGATCTTCATCAAAATCAAAATAATCAAAAACCTCAAACCATTGGCGGCGTAACTTTTTCTGCTGGCCTTTCGCATCCTGTGACTCCTCAGGTCAGTCCAGGCTCTAATCAGCCAAGTTTTGCCAAGCCAGCTTCTGAGCAGTCGAATATCGCCCCTCAATCTACTATCCCTAGCCCAGCTGATCTTTTTAATAATAATTCTGCCGCTTTTTCTGCTCCTCAGTCCACCTCAGCGACTACCCAAGTTTCTGAAAACCCAGCTAATGCTTATCAACCAAATAGCTACACTTCACCAGCCGCTTCTGCTGAGCAAATTTTTGCTGCCGACACTACTAATAATTTTTATGCCAACGATAATTCCAATCCTTTTGGTGAAAACGGCTTCACGCAGGCTGCCCGTAGTGGCAATCCGAACTCTAATCAGAGCATGATTAATCAATCCATTCAGAATGCCGCCATGTTAAATCAAGCTACCGAAGCTCAGAAAAATCCAAACCCAGAAGCAAATACCGGTCCTGAAATTGTTTATAATCAGCTCAACGTTCCAGTTGCTTCGCCAACTCATTTTGAAGAAAAATTCACCGTCGTCGACCCAAATGCCGCCGCAGATAAGTCTGCCGAGGCTGCCAAGGCTGAAAAAGAAGCCAAAGAAAAAGATCCGCGCACGATCGCCATGAAGGCCCTGAAGAAAATGACCACTATGGCCATGGTTTTTGGTATTCTCAGTGTACTTTTCCTCGTTTTAAGCTTAGTTGGTTTGGTTTACGGTATTTCCCAGGGTGACAAAATCACCACCGCGAATAACACCATCAAGAACCAAGCTCAAATTATCGCTGCCGTCGAGGAATCTTCTGGCGTGGCGAAAATTTCTACCCCAGCCGATGTGCCAGTTTATAAAACCACTCTCGGTTACATTTATCTTTCCGATTGGAATATCAAATTGAAAGTTCCAGATAATCTTTCCACCATGAGTTATGTCTTAAACACTTACGAATATCGCAATTCAATTTGTTTCAATGGCATTCAAAAAGGCGTTCAGGCTAAGCAAGAATTTGCCGATCCAGCCAAGAACTTGGGTAAACAAGGCTGTCTCGTGCGTGTGCCAGTTTCCGAAGGTGATTTCGAAGCTTCCACTGGCAAGCGCTTCGGTACCAAGGTTACTACTTACAAGGATTATAATTTCTTTTACACCGATCCAACCATCAGTAGTAAGGATGGCGCAGAGCTCGGTCTTGAAACTGCTTCCAATCAAATCATTCGCAATATGATTTTTGCTCTCGAAACCTACGAATAAGAGCGGTCTTTATGATAAAATCAAAATAAGGGGGGTTTTGATTTATTAAATAATTTTGTTAATTTTGTAAAACTGCCGGTATGATGAAGATATTGGCGTCGACAAATAGAAAGTGAAGTCAAATGTTTATTCCGATAGTACTCAGTATTATTGCTGGTCTTGTTTGTGGTTCCGGTTTTGTTCTGGTCTATAACAAAAAGAATGAATCTGGTGGCAAGGCTAAGGCCGAAGATCTTATTCGCAAAGCTAAAAACGAGGCTGCTGATATTGTCCTCAAAGCTAAAAAAGAAGCTGGCAGTATTGCCGATAAATCTCAGCAAGAAGAAGAGGCTCGTCGTAAGGATTGGCGCCAAACTGAGAAGCGTCTCTCTGAGCGTGAAACCTCACTCGACAACCGTTTCGATCAATTAGAAAAACGTTCGGAAAAATTAACCAACAAAGAACGTGAAATTGATGATTTGAAGCTTGAAATTCATCAAATTCGCGACAAGCAGCAAGAAAAGTTGGAAAAAATTGCTGGCCTCACCAAGATTGATGCTAAAGATAAGCTGATTAAGATGACCGAAAAAGATATCAAGGACGATCTTGTCGGTTTGATTACTAAGGAGCAAAAAGAACTTCGTCGCGATATCGATGAAACGGCTCAGGCCCTACTAGTTACTGCTATGGAACGCATGTCTTCCGAAGTCACTGCTGATCGTACGGTTACCGCTTTGAAGTTGCCAGATGACGAAATGAAAGGTCGCATCATCGGTAAGGAAGGTCGTAATATTCAGGCTCTCCAACGTGCTACCGGCGTGGATATTATGGTCGACGATACTCCAGGTATGGTGGTGCTTTCTTCCT
>CALIXG010000079.1 GCA_938046495.1 uncultured Candidatus Saccharibacteria bacterium
AAAAAGTACTCGATCCATTCTGTGGCACGGGCGTGGTCTTACAGGAAGCCCTGATTCTCGGCCAACCAGTGATGGGAAGCGACTTAAATCCGCGGATGATGGAATACACTCAGAAGAATTTAGACTGGTTGCTCGAGAAAAAAGCCCGCTTCTTCAAGATCAAACCTGAGTTAGTGGAACAAAAAAATCAATTCTTAGACTCTATCTATACTGGCGATGCGACGGATTTCGTTTGGCCAAACGCCTCAGAAATTGGCCTAGTGGCTTGTGAGTGTTTCCTCGGTTCGCCAATGTCGAAACCGCCGGTGGAGATTAAATTAAAAGACGAAAAACAGAACTGCAAGCGGATTATTCTCGGCTTTTTAAAGAACCTAGCTAAGCAGATTGAGGATGATACCCCTGTGGTAATCGCGGTGCCAGCTTGGCTACGTGAAGATGGCTCATACTCAAGGCTTTCAATTATTGACGAAATTACAGATATGGGTTATAATTTAGCAAAGTTTCAAGGCTTGAGTCAGTCTGACATGATTTATTATCGTGAAGGGCAGATTGTGGCTCGAGAAATAATAGTATTAAGAAAGAGTAAGGCAAAAAATGTCACATGTTAAAGCCGGTGGTACCGCGAAAAATATCCACAACAATGCTGGTCAACGTCTTGGCGTGAAGCGTTTTGGTGGCCAAAAAGTCCGCAACGGTGAAGTTTTAGTTCGCCAAACCGGAAGCACCAAAATTGCTGGTGAAGGTACTTACATGTCCCGCAATTTCACCATTCATGCTGCAAAAGATGGTGTTGTCACTTTTGTGAAAACCAAGAAAACCCACTTCTCTGGTCGCTCATTACCACGCGTCCGCGTAGAAGTTCGCTAAAAATAAACCCTACGGGGTTTATTTTTTTATTTAAAGCTTTTCTTAGACCCTAGGGTTTATTTTTAAATAGTAAGTTTTCTTTATTTTTAGAGTATCAAAAAGACCCCGAGTGGGGGTCTTTTTTAGTTTAAGCCATTTTATGATTTTACTCAGCGTCAGTA
>CALIXG010000080.1 GCA_938046495.1 uncultured Candidatus Saccharibacteria bacterium
GCGATTCATTAGAGAAAATCTGACTGGAAAAACTCAGAATCCCCTGGTGTGAGTGTGGGATAATTAAATTGACATCAGCGTTTCTAGTGTGATCGCCGGACTTATTGCGTCCGATTGCGGGAATTTTAGTCTCAATTAACAGAGGTAAAACCGCTCGAAGCTGTAAATCGGAGCCGTCCAAAATAATTAAATCAGGATATTCCCATTCCGGATGTTTGAGACGACGTGTCACCACCTCACGCATACTAGCGGTGTCGTCATTTTTGCTACTTCTAATCTTAAATTTACGATAATCCGCACGGCTCGCCACGCCATTTTTGAAAACTACCATGCTGGCCACGGCATCGGAGCCAGAAATATGGGAAATATCATACCCCTCGATGCGACGCGGCACAGAATCAAGATTAAGGAGCTTTTGTAACTGTAATAATGCCTGATCAGAAGATAAATCGAGAAATTCCTTATCGGAAAAAATAATTTTTCGTTTCAAACCTTTCAAACCAAAATATTCATCGCGCAGTTTAGCCGCCATTTCGAACTCACCAAGCGAAGCATGGCGGTGCATGTCGCGCTCAATTTCGGTGAGGAGATTGTCGCGGTCGCCATTCAGATAACGAATAAGGCGACGAAGCTCGGTTTTGTAAGCTTTTTCGGTGGTTTTGCCAATCTCGATACCTGGCGTAAGGCCGAGGTCAGTGTCGAGAGTTTTCTTGCCATTATAAGGCTTATCGTAGTAGGGAAAAATTTTACGCAGCACTCGCAGCGCCTTAATAATAGTGGTTTTGGCGTAAAACGGGCCAATATAAGTCGCCTTGTCATCTAAGGGATTTCGCGTAATCGAGACATCCGGTACTGGCTGGTCCATATTAATCCGGACGTAACTGACGGTTTTGTCATCGCGCAGTAAGATATTCCACTTCGGCATATAGCGCTTAATCATTTCCGACTCAAGAAAAAGCGCATCCATCTCAGTATCAACAATCAGCCAATCAGTGTCGTGAATTTCCGCTACCAAGGCTTCGGTTTTCGGATCTTTTTCGGTATTTTGGAAATATTGGCGGACGCGATTTTTTAAGACCGCCGCCTTGCCCACGTAAATCACTTCCCCTTCGCGGTTTTTATGAAAATACACCCCAGGGCTACTGGGGAGTGTTTTCAGTTTAGCTTTGAGTTCCGCCGAAATCATTATTTTAATTATAAAATATTTCTGATTTTTTACAAAATCCGCCCTAAGTTAACATCTCAAAGTGTTACACTTGAGGGGTTAGAGTATGACACCTGAGTCGACATCTCAGACCGTGATACTTTTAGACTATTAGATAAGGTTGGCGTCTTTTAAGAGTTTTTCGGCGTCAGTAGTACCCTGAAGTGGGTTTTGGAGTGGGGTCTTTTTCAGGATTTCCTCAAATTGATCGAGCTTCAAAATCTTACTTAGGCTATCAAAGATTGGGGTGGACTCAGCTGGGACTTTAATTTCCTTTTTCTTAGAATCTTTGAAACGCATCACAGCGTGGGTTTGATCGAGCTCTTTTGAATTCTTCTGGTTAGGAGTGGCAAAGATTAGCCCCTTGATATCGCCCGTAAAAGTATCGATACCCACGAAGATATTAACAGTGCTCTTGACTTCTTGGATATATTTGTCGTAATCCTTGATGGTTTTATCCTTCAAAACACCCTGCTCTTCCTCTTCATAAGAGTTTGGGGCAAGAGAATAGGCATTCGAGAGACATTTAGAAATTTCGGTATTTTGGGAGGCTTTATTGGCAGCCTCGAGGAAACGGCTAAGTTTATTGTCGTTAAAAGTAATGCGGTAGAGTTTACCGAGATCACCCGAAAGCTTGGCATAGCTAGCGGATTCTTCACTATTTAATTCAGTGAAATTGGCAAATTCATTGTCACGATATAGCTTGGCCATCATGTCGGATTGCTGATTATGAGTCTTACCGATATTTTGAGTCACACAAGAAAGCGTGCCGGCAATACTGCTCTGCAAAACCTTTGGCAAGGCAAAACCCATTGCACTACTTACACCCGCAATGACTTCCTCCGCATCGATACGTTGCCACTTATTTTCAATTTCCATCGCAAAATCATCGAGCGATTTTTGCATTTCTGAGTCAATTTCTTTACCCGAACCTTTCAGTACAGCGGTCAAACTATCCTTCAAATGATCGAGCTTAAGGTAAATTTTGCCATCTTGAGCCAAAATCCCCTCAAGGCCGAGTAGGATTGGCGAATTATCACCCTTCATGGTGAAATTTAGAGTGGCGTGGACGGCAGCAGAATTTTCTGTACTACCGCGACTGAGACTAACGCGAAGGTCAGCCTGCTGAAGGGCATCGCCAGTGACAAACTGCTGAAATTCAATATCGGAACCACTAACTTTGTGGAAGATTTTAGAAAAAGTACTGGCACTGACGTTCGCGAAGAAGAAAAAGTAAATAAAGAGAGCAATACCAGCAGCGATAAGCGCAGCAAGGAGACGGAGGAGGATTTTTTGAGCTTTGGTTTTTTCTTTTTTGGCCGGAGTTTCGACGTCGGCGTTAGCTTCGGTATTTTCGGAAGCGGAATTAGAGTTAGACTCAGTGGTAGACTCATGGGTAGTTTCAGAGGTAGGCTCAGCGTTAGGTTCAGAGGCAGAATTAGAAGTAGAATCGGAGACGGTGACCGAAGCGGAATCTTCAACTGGCTCCTCGTAATTATTTTCTTTTAGAACCTCATCAAGAATGTGATTTTTATCTTCTGAGACTTCATCATTTTCAGAGATTGCATGTTTTTCGGAAATTGCAGTATTTTCGGAACCTGCGTTATTTTCAAAAACTGCAATATCTTCATTAACTTCGTCGGCCAGAACAGGATTTTCTAATGACTCTTCGGCGATGGAGTCGGCCATATTATTAATTAGATCGTCTGACAAAACATTGGATTTTTCGGTTCCTAGGGCTTCCGTACTTAGGCCTTGCGTTTTAGCTGGCTCTGTCGTCTGGGTGTTAAAATGCACACTGTTGGCACTTACCCCAGTTTCCTTGATTTGATTTTTTGGGCCTGTTTCAATCGGATTGACCTCGAGGTCAAAATCGAATTTATCCGCCATGCTTCCCTTTCTCGTAATTAAGTTTACTCAAATATTCCTCTTTATTTTAACATAAGTATAATAAAAATATAAACCACAAAAAATCTCCACTTGAAGTGGAGATTTTCTAAGAATCCGTCGATTAGGCGACAGATTTTTTATGATTGAGATTCAAACAAACGAGGTAAACGGCCACACCAGCGAGAATAGCGGTGAAGACTAGGTCTTCTGGACCAGTACTTGGGAGGTCAGAAGCGGCCTTAGTAGTACCGTTAGTAGTATTTGACGTAGTAGTAGTTTTATTGTTTTGGTACTGATCGGCTGGAGAAGCGGTAGAAATCTTATTAGTTTGACCTTGATTATTAGTCTTTTCAGAGGTCTTAGCTTCAGATTTGGCTTCAGACTTGGCCTCAGTCTTATTTTCGGCCTTAGTCTCGGTCTTATTAGTTTTTTCTTCCTTAGACTCTTCGGCAGCAGCAATTTCTTGCTGGCGGGACTTTTCAGCAGATTTGATAGCTGAAGTAATAATCCAAGCACCGAAAATCACTACGATAAAAGCGATAACGGTAGCGAAAACGATAATACGAAAACGTTTAGCGCGGTTAGGTTGATTAGTTTGCATGATAATCTCCAATTAACTCTATGTTTTATATCAATTTGACTCATTATACCACTTTTTATGTTTTTTGTAAATAGCTTAACCGTAATCATTAAGATTTTGCAAAAAATTCTTACAATTATTCCGAGGTTTTTATGATTAGTGACGCAGAAAAAATCCCTGGCTAGAGCCAGAGATTTTTCAGTAAAGCTTACCTCTCATAATACTACTCTTCATCACCTGGGTTTGAACCAGGTACAGTATATACCTTGGACGGATCAATGCCGTACTCTAACCAGTTAATCATGTGGTCGCGAAGAAGTTGAATTGGCACATTTTTACCTAGTTCAGATTTTAACCAATCACCAATCTGAGGCTTGGTCGCGCCGTGACGCAGAAACCAGTTCATGATAGTTTTCACATGGTCAACCGTAAGACAAAAATAATTATCCACATAGAGCAGTATGTGTTTCTTTTTCAGTAAATCTGCAACCGGTACACCTGCTTGAATTAATTTCTCGATATTCTTCCAGCCATCGTTAATCAGAAATTGACCGAGCAAGAGATCAAGTGAAGCACCGCGCTGAACAAACCAGGCGGCATTTTCGGTAACAAACTCTGAACCATGATAAATATCCGAGTAATCTTCCTGACCAAAAGCCATCATCAGCTTATCAATATCGATGGAAATCCCCTGCTTCATCAGTTCGTCGTAATTTTCCAATAGAAGCTCTTTCGATAAGATTTTGGAGATATCGCGGTCATAAAGGTTGCCATTCAGAAAAGATTTAAGAATCACATTTAATGCGATCAAAGTATTTTTCTGATGCTTTCTGGTCGAAATTCGACCGAACACTTCAGCCAGCTCCACCGTTAGCGTCTCCTCAACGGAGCGACTTTTGCCATCAGTTGTAGTTTTCCTATTCAAGTTTTTCATGCCCCCTCCTTATGAAGTCAAACTTTACCTTTTAAGGTACCCAATATTTTGTACTTAAGTAAAAACTTAATGGGATTATTTTACTCTATCTAGGAAATTTTGTCATCAGGGGTGGAACAGATAGAGGATGTTGGTCGTAATCAAAGCCTAAAAATCCGATAGTTTTTGGGGTAGTTTTCAGGTTAGTTTTAAAATGCTAATGCTATAATAAAACTATGGAAAATATCACAATCAAAGAAATTCACGCAAGGCAAATTCTTGATAGTCGCGGCAATCCAACAGTAGAAGCTGACGTCTTTTTATCTGACGGTAGTGCGGGTCGAGCGATGGTGCCATCTGGCGCATCGACTGGTAGTGGCGAGGCCCTGGAACTGCGTGACGGCGATAAAAATTTTTATGATGGCAAGGGCGTCATGCAGGCCGTGCGTAATGTTAATACTAAAATCAGTAGCCTACTTGTCGGTAAACACGTCGACCAGCGCGAGATTGATCAATTAATGATTCAGCTCGATGGCACGGAAAATAAATCGAATCTTGGCGCCAATGCGATTCTAGCGGTTTCTTTAGCCCTAGCGAAAGCTTCGGCCCGCGCCGTGAAAATGCCATTTTATGAATATGTGGCAAAAATTGCTGGGACCTCTCCGTATCAATGGCAACAGCAAAAGCTATGGCGAGATCAAAACATATCCACTTTTATGAATATGTGGCAAGTTTGGCTGGCACACAAGATAAAATGTCTTTACCGATGCCAATGATGAACGTGATGAACGGGGGTGCACACGCAGATTGGTGTACGGATTTTCAGGAATATATGCTGATGCCAATCGCGGCAACCAATATCAACGAAGCGATTCGCATGGGGGCAGAAACTTTCCACGCCCTGAAGAAGGTTTTGAAAGAAAAAAATTATGTGACTACGGTAGGCGATGAAGGTGGTTACGCACCAAAAATTTTCGGTGGCAATAACGAACCTTTGGAACTAATTTGTGAAGCAATTGAACGCGCGAATTACGTAGTGGGCAAAGATATTGCGATTGCGATGGATATTGCTTCCTCGGAATTTTATGAGGATGGTAATTACAAACTAAAAACCTCTGGTGAAACCAAGACTAGCGCCGAGATGATTGACTGGTATGAGGGGTTGCTAGAAAAATATCCGATTGTTTCTATCGAGGACGGCCTGGCGGAAAATGACTGGGAGGGCTGGAAAGTTCTCACTGAGCGGCTTGGCAATAAATTGCAGTTGGTCGGCGATGACCTCTTCGTGACCAATGTAAAATTACTCCAAAAAGGTATCGACGAAAAAGTGGGGAATGCGATTTTAATTAAACCAAACCAGATTGGCTCACTTTCAGAAACCATCGACGCGGTGGTTCTGGCACAAAAATCTGGCTACCGCACGATTATGTCACACCGCTCGGGTGAAACCGAAGATAGTGCCATCGCGCACCTCGCGGTCGGACTTGGTACGGGTCAAATTAAGACTGGTTCCCTCTCACGCTCGGAGCGCATCGCGAAATATAATGAGCTAATGCGTATTGCAGAAGCTAATCCAGAACTAGTTCTGAAAAATCCCTTCGCGGAAAACTAAAAAACAGTGCGGTTCTAGGAGAACTTAATCCCGACTTAGACCAGAAGAGTGAGGTTCTAGGATAACCCAAAATCCGGAATTAAGCGACAAATCAAAAAATAGGTGCGAGATGGCACCTATTTTTAGTTTTTATTTTCATGAATTATTTGATTAATTCACGAAATTCTGTTTCGGAAATGACCTTAATACCGAGCTTTTCGGCTTTAGTAACTTTCGAAGCGCCTGGTTTCGCGCCGGCAATTAAGGCGGTAGTGTTTTTCGTTACCGAACTGGTGACTGTAGCACCTTTTTCGCGTAATAAATCTTCCGCATCTTCACGCCCCATATTGGTAAGTGTCCCAGTGACGACAAAACTTTGGCCTTTAAGTGGGGCGTTATCATGGTTAATATAAACTGGATGTACGCCGAGCGCCTTAAAATCATCAAGCTGCTTCAGATTATCTTCATCGGCGAAGTAAGCCAAAATTGATTCAGAAACCGTGAGACCGATATCCGGGATTTTTAGCAGCTCTTCTTCGGTAGCGTCACGAAGAGCTTCAAGCGACTGAAAAGCATCAGCTAGCGCGACAGCGGTCTGTGCGCCGACATGACGAATGCCGAGCGCGGTAATAAATTTGGCGAGCGGCGCCTGTTTGGTTCCCTCGATGGCATTCAGTAATTTAGTGGCTGAAAGTTCACCGAAACGTTCGAGTTTAATCAAGTCCGATTTTTGCAAACGGTAGAGATCGACTAGGCTTTTTAAGAGGCCAGCATCGACCAATAAATTAACATTTTTCTCACCAAGACCCTCGATATTTAACGCCTGCTTGCTGGCAAAATATTCAAGATTGCGACGCAGAATAAAATCTGAATCCTGACCTTTTACGCGATAAACCACTTCCCCCTCCGGGCGCTCAAACTCAAGCTCCGGATATTGATTTTTGAGAGCTTTTTCATAATCAAAAGGCTCGGTACCCTCTGGGCGAAGGGTAAATAATACTTCCTTAATTTTCGGAATAATGTCACCCGCCTTATAAATAATCACGGTGTCACCGATCCGAATATCGAGCTTGGCGATTTCATCAGAATTATGCAAAGTAGCATGGCGCACAGTACTGCCGGCAATTTCCACGGGGTCTAAGATGGCCACCGGAGTCGCAGCACCGGTGCGACCAATCGAAATGACAATGTCGCGCACCTTGGAAGTGGATTCTTCTGCAGGATATTTAAAGGCCACGGCACCGCGAGGAGTTTTACCGACGATACCAAGCTCAGAATATATTTTGCGATCATTAATTTTTATCACCATACCATCGGTATTAAAAAGAAAATCACCGCGCACCTGGCCGAGATGTTTGATTTCAGCAAAAACTTCGTTAAGATGGTTATAAACATGGTCCTGGCCGGAAGTTTGGAAACCAATTTGACGCAAAAATTCATAAGCTTCCTGATGGGTCGGTAAATCTGGCGTCACCAGATCATAGGCCATAAAACGGAGCGGACGACTGGCGGCAATGCGAGGGTCGAGCTGGCGAATCGTGCCGGCAGCAAGATTACGCGGGTTGGCAAAAGGTTTTTCACTGAGCTTAGCCTGCATTTGATTAAGTTTTTCAAAATCTTGCTTAAAAATAATTACTTCGCCGCGCACTTCCAGATGCTCAGGTGGATTATCCAGATTTAATTTAAGTGGGATGTTTTGAATAGTCTTCACATTCATCGTAACATCTTCACCCACTAGACCATCGCCACGCGTAACCGCCTGCTTGAAAATGCCGTTTTCATAATGTAAGGACATGGCCAAGCCATCCATTTTGATGTCAGTAAAGAAGGTGAACTCGGTGCCATTTGGTACTAGCTTATAATTTCTGGCAACCCAATCACGAATTTCGGACTCAGAAAAAACATCGGCGAGAGAGATCATGCGCGAAGTATGGGTAACTTTTTGGAATTTATCCAGAGGTTTGCCAGCGACGCGTTGGGTTGGTGAATCAGGAGTAATAAATTCTGGATACTGTTCTTCTAATTGACTGAGCTCGTGCTTCAAAGAGTCGGCGGCAGCTTCCGACATAATCGACTCGTCTAGGACGTGATAATGATAGCGGTAATCGTTGATTAATTCTTTTAGTTTTTCAATGCGAGCCTTGGCGGCAGATTTTTCGTTATTCATATTTTAGAGCTCCAGTTTAGCATCATCATTATAATCGAGAAGGGCGCGATAAAAGAGGTAAAAATAAATCGAAAGGTAAATAAAGATAAAGACCGTGATCGTAAGTTGGATAATGGCCACAAACGGAATTTTACTATCGGCCAGCCAGGCGAATTGGGCTTTCAGGATGCCATCGAGGATAATAGCCGGCATGAGCAATAATAGGTAAAGTAGAGCCACGATAATCACCAAGTAAAAAACCCGAATCAAGAAACGCAGGCGGCGCCCCATAATAAGATTTTTCGCCATCCGCACAGCAGTTAAAGGATATAGTCCTGGCGCCGAAACCACGATAATCGCAAAGAAGCTACTAGATAACAGATAGAGACTGAGCGTAATCATCAGTGCGGCAAACATAAAGAAAAGCAAGGCATAGAATGGCGTAGAGAGAAATTCGGTGGTGAGAGCAACTTGAAAAACAATAATAGTAAGCATGATTGGTATGGCCTCAAGAAAGATAATTAGCCCAACCACCAGAGTCGAAACTAGAGGTGATAAGGCACTATAGAAGCCGTCGCGCATCTTGATTTCCTGGTGACCGGCGAGGAGATGGCGCGCCAAATAAATAGTGACTAGCCAGATAATAGTAAATAGAAGCACCGCGATGACGACCTGCGCATCATTCATAGTGGTGAGACCACCGGTGGAAATAATGCCGAGCAAAGTAAGCCCCGCTTTACCGACGGTACCGATTTTACCATCCGCCACATCCTTATTAGTCTGTTCGACATTGGCTCTTACATCAGCAAGCGTATTTTCCGACATGGCACCGATGAGAAAAATATAGAGGCCGACAAAAATTAAAAGCAGTGGTAGAAAGATTTTCCAGAATTTGAAAAACATTTTAAAAGCAGCACTAGCTTGACTGGTCAAACTCGGGAGCTCAGTTTTACGCTGATAATCTTCGTAATAGGAGCGCTTAAAGGAGCGGTGAAGCCGCACTTCGTCCTGCTTTTTGATTAGCTGCTTCTTTTCGCGCGCAAGCTGCTTTTTTTGTTTTTGCTCCTGTTTTTGCAATTTTTTCTGCGAATTCATCAGATATTATCCTTCGCGCGCTCGAGACGTTCAATGCGTTTTTCAATTGATGGGTGGGTGCGGAAAAGCGAATTGGTACGACGCTTTTTGAGCGGGTTATTGATGAACATTGCCTCAGTGGCGGTATTTTGACGGCGCATCGGTTGACCATGTTCATCTAGTTTCTTCAGAGCGCTAATCAGGCCATCTGGATAATGGGTAATTTCAGCGGCCGACATATCGGCAAGATATTCTCGTTCACGCGAAATCGCCATCTGCGCAATCGTCGCGACTAGCGGAGCTAAAATTGAAGTAAAAATTAGTGCAATCACCCCGACTGGGCTGTCTTGTTCATCGCGGCGATTAGTATAAGAAATCATGCGAAGACCAATATCGGCAATGTAGCCCACCACACTGACCAAGGCAAAAGCCACCAAAGAAACGCGAATATCGTAATTTTTAATGTGAGAAATTTCGTGAGCTAGAACTCCAGTGAGTTCATCCTTGTCCATAATATTAAGTAGGCCAGTGGTCACCGCAACCTTGGCATGTGCCGGATCGAGCCCGGTAGCAAAGGCGTTTGGGGCGGGATCATCAATCACGTAAATTTCTGGCATCGGTAGACCCGTGGTGATTGTGAGATTTTCGACAATATTATAAAGAGAACGGTAATCTTTTTTAGCGATAGGATGAGCACCGGTCATCGCCATAGCCATGCTAGACGATAAAAAGACCATAATGCTGGCATAAATAATGGCAGAAACTAAAGTAAAAATAAAAATACTATTATCGCCGTAAACAGCCGCAAAAAGCGCCCCAATAAAACCAATAAAACCGACGAAGCCGGCAAGAATCAAAACGGTATTTCTTTTGTTAGCTGCAATTTGAGAATACATATTCCCTTTCTGACAATATCCAGTGGGTCGCCCCACTGGATATTAATTTTGTCGTATTAATTGATTAGAAAGAAACTTTTGGAGCTTCTTGAATCTTGGCATTTTCCTCTTCGGAAACATTGTAGAATTCACGAGCTTTGTAACCAAACATACCAGCGAAGATATTAGCTGGGAAGCGGACGATAAATTCGTTGTATTGGCGAACTGCACCATTGTAGTAACGGCGAGAAGCTTGAATTTTATCTTCGGTATCTTCGAGTTGATCTTGCAAACGGATGAAGTTTTCGTTAGCTTTTAATTCTGGGTAACTTTCCGCGAGAGCGAAGATGTGGCTGAGGGCTGATTTCATTTCTTTTTCGGCGCCAGCAACTTCAGCTGGAGTAGAAGCGGTGAGGACGCTAGAACGAGCTTTTACGACAGCTTCGAGGGTTGCACTTTCGTGCTTAATATAACCCTTAACGGTTTCGATAAGGTTTGGAATGAGATCGGCGCGGCGCTTCAATTGGACAAGAATGTCTGAGAAAGCATTATCGACGCGAACCTTGACGGTGACTACGTGGTTGTAAACAAAAATTGCATAGAGGGCAACTAGGATTACAACTGCGATAACACCGATTAAAATCATTTGTAGTGTGTTCATTTTACTCCTTGTTAATACTTTAATTATATCAGAAATTGGAAAAGTGGTAAGCTTTTTGAGACACAAAATATCCCCACTAAAAGGGGGGTTTTAGTGGGGATAAATTGGTGCATCATTTAACTCAAAATTTAAATTTCTATCATTGATTAAATGAGGTACCTAACAATAGTATATCACACAATGACCATATTGAGAATAATTTTTTGAACAAAGATATTAAAAGATGGCAAGATATCCTATTGGTGGATTACGAAAGATGGATTACCGAGATAATCTTTCAGTGCAATTCATAGCCCACGTTATTTAGATTTTGTAAATATATAAAAATTTAACTAGTAAACTGATTAAGGCGAGTAAAGAAAAAGATAGTTGGTTGTTTAGACATTATTTTCCCATAACCAATCTTAAGCTCAATACCATAGAACTAGAAAACTGAGTTCCCTAGCTCTATGGTAATCTTCGCAATAATTCTAGCTTCGTCTTTCCTCTTGTAAGGAGTATATATGTTTAGTGTGAACTACGACCACTGATTAGACTTCGGATAATTTCTTCGAAACGCGACCCATAACTTCAAGGTAATAGCTTAAATCATCTCCACTAAGGTCAGATTTCATATCTCCTATCTTCTTAGTCCAGTCAGCATATTCTTTCATAAGCTTGGAATAATCAGCTAACATGGAGGATGTATTGGAAGAGTTTTTATACTTCTTCATAAAATCAACGTATTTATTCATAAATGCTTCATAATCAGAGAGAACTTGTCTCCATTGGGAGTTTGAACTACTAGCTGTAGATGTGGCTGTAGTTGACGAATTTGAACTAGAGCTTGTCTTATTATCGTCTTCTTTCTTTTCTACTTTATCTTGAGTCTTTGCCGTCGTGTTATACTTAGCCTTGCCATTATAAATATATGAATAATCTTCTGACACCTCAATATAGTTGTAACCCAAACTACTGGCATATAGAGTACGCTCTTTGTCCGCTTTCTTCAACGAGGTCGTTTCTGCGTGTCCGTCACAATAAGTGGCCGTACATGAGTCTTATCATCAAAGTAGAAGCTTTTAATGTAATACTCTAGTGAGCTTGCGTGTTGTGTGCAAAAATTAGCATCGTTGGCATTATAGGTTTTGCCAACAACCTGCTCTGTGATATTTTTGTATTCTTGCTCTTTGGCTTTAATCGCTTCTTCCTCGGCTTGCTTTTGCTTGTCTTCTAGGTCTTGAGCTCGTTTGTCGCAACCTTTTATTCTTAGTGATGCAATGTCGTTAATTTTAGAGCAGCTGACTTTTTTTGCGATAGGGTCGCCAATGATGCCTACAAACGAGCCAATAACAGCAATTACACAAATAGCGATGGTGAGATAATTTCTGATGTCTTTCT
>CALIXG010000081.1 GCA_938046495.1 uncultured Candidatus Saccharibacteria bacterium
ACGCTACTACGGCGGCCAAGAATTCACTGACCGTGTGGAACAGCTAGCCATCGACCGCGCCAAAAAATTATTCCGCGCCGACCACGCCAATGTCCAGCCTCACTCTGGCGCCAATGCAAATGAAGCGGTTTATTTTGCCTGGTGTCAGCCTGGTGACAAAATTTTAGCTATGAATCTCGGGCACGGTGGTCATCTCACACATGGCTGTCCAGTCACCCGTTCCGCTAAAATCTATGACTTTATCAATTACGGCGTCACTCCAGAAGGCGACCTCGATTACGACGAAATTGAACGCCTCGCCGAAACTGAACGTCCAAAGATTATTCTCATCGGCTACTCTGCTTTCATGAAAATTCCTGATTTTGCCCGCATTGCCAGAATTGGTCAAAAAATCGGCGCACTCCTGATGGCCGATATGGCTCACGTCGCCGGCCTCATCGCTGGTGGCGTACACCCAAATCCTCTCGATTATGGCTTCCATGTCATGACCACCACCACTCATAAGACTCTTCGCGGTCCACGTGGCGGCCTGATTCTATCGAAAGGGAACGTTGCCTCTCCTCTGAAAAAAACTGAGCACACTCTCGAAAATATTCCAATCCTCATCGACCGTGCGGTCTTCCCAGGTACCCAAGGCGGCCCACTCGAACACATTATCGCCGCTAAAGCCGTTGCTTTTAAGGAAGCTCTGACCGATGATTTCAAACAATATTCCGCCAAAGTGATCGAAAACGCCAAGGCTCTCGCCAAAGCTCTTCAAGATCACGGTTTTATCCTCCAAGGTAATGGCACCGATAATCATCTCATCCTCGTCAACGTCAAGAAAAATTTCGGCATTGACGGTAAATTCTACGAACGCGCCCTCGATTTCGTCGGCCTCACCTTAAACGCCAACGCCGTCCCAGAAGATACTGCCGCTGCCTTTCGTCCATCCGGTGTTCGTCTCGGCACCCCAGCTATCACCACCCGTGGTATGGGCATTCCTGAAATGCAACAAATCGCCGATTGGATGAAACAAGTGCTGGGTATTTGTCTCGAGGCTAAGACTGAAGAGAATCTCAAAAATTTCGAAGCCGAACTTTCCGAAATCCGCCAGCAAGTCGAAACTCTCGCCACAAAATTCCCAGTTCCAGGCATTGATTAAACACGCATCACTGAATTAATGAAGAGTCACTACAGCAAAAATCCAAGTTAAATTCCAAGTATAATCGCACAGGTGTATAATAAATATAATCATGGAGGTAAAATGAAATTAGAAATCAAAAATCTCACCAAAAAATTTGGTGACAAAAAGGTCCTAAAAGACCTCAACTTCACCGTCGAAAGCGGCAAAGCATTCGGTCTGCTCGGCCGCAATGGCGCCGGTAAGACCACCACTATCCGCATTCTCATGCAAGTTTTTCAGCCAACTTCCGGCAAAGTACTTCTCGACGGTAAGCCTATTGATTATTCTAAGGTTAGCCTCGGCTATCTACCAGAAGAGCGTGGTCTTTATCCGAACGACAAAATCGTCGACCAATTAATCTATTTAGCCGCGCTTAAAGGCGTCGATAAGAAAACAGCCACCGCCTCGATTGATTACTGGCTAGATTTTCTCCAGATGACTGATTATAAGAACGCTAAGCTTAAAACCCTTTCGAAAGGTAATCAGCAAAAAATCCAACTCATTTCCTGTATTGTCCACAACCCAGATATTGTGATTTTTGATGAACCATTTTCCGGCCTCGACCCTGTCAACTCTCAGCTTCTAGAAGAAGTAGTGCGCGAACAAATCAAACGCGGTAAAATCGTCCTCTTCTCTAGCCACCAGATGGATTACGTTTCTGAATTCTGTGACGATATCCTCATTTTGAAGGAAGGTGAAATTAAACTCCAAGGCAATCTTCGCCAAATTCTCAAGAATCATCGCAAAAATAAACTCCTCGTCAAATCCGATGAAGTCGAAAAAATCCACGCCGCTTTCCCAGAACAAACTGAAATTCTGCGCGAAGGCGAATTGGTTTATCACTTAAAGAAGGACGAAGATCGCGCCAAAACCATGAGCGACCTAATCAAAAAATATCCGATTGACCAAATTGGCGACCTTGAATCAACTCTAAAAGATATCTTTATCGAATACGCGGAATAGAAAGGGAAGTATGCAACAATTTTTCACCGTTTTCAAATATGAATTTAAGAAAATCGTACTCAGCAAGGGATACCTCATCTCCACTGGCATTATGGCCATCATTCTTGCCGGCGTCTTCTTTCTGCCTCAAATTCTTTCCGACCTAAAACTTTTCGGTTCTTCCGATAATGCTCCGGTCGCTCTAATTAAAACCGACTACAAAAACTCCGAAACCCTCGTCCAGACTATCCATGCTGCACTCCCAGATTACGAAGTAAAGCTTACCGACAAATCCACCGAAGAGGCTAAGCAGGAAGTGATTGACGACAAGGCTAAATTCTTCATTGAAGCCAATCACAACCTCACAGAAGTTACCGAATATTCTAAGATTGGTTTTAGTGATGCTAGTGTTCGCGAGGTCCAATCCATCGATGCTATCGTCAAGAATCTACGTCAATCCGACCTGCTCGCCGAACAAAATCTCGCTCCTTCTGCCATCGCTAAGGTTTTAAATCCTGATGTCAAAATCAATCTCGAAACTGTCAATAAAAACGGCGCCGCCTCTGTGATTTATACTTTTGTTCTCATCTACGCCCTCTACATGGCCATCACTTTCTATGGCTCACACGTCATGAATAGTGTAGTTACTGAGAAAACCTCTCGCGCCATGGAAGTTCTTGCCACTTCCGTCAAACCAAATGCTTTACTTTTCGGCAAAATTATTTCTACCAGCCTCGCCGGACTCATCCAAATCGCCGCCATCATTATCGAAGCTTTCATCTGTGTGAAAATTTCCTCTGCCAACAACCCGGACTTTCCTGTAAATCAAATTATCTCCAATATTCCGACTCAAATTCTAGTCTATATGCTAATTTTCTTCTTGCTTGGCTTCCTAATTTACTCCTTCCTCTATGGTGCCTTTGCTTCCACCGTCTCTAAGATTGACGAACTCAGTTCTGCAATTATGCCGGTCCAGATTATCATCGTCTTCACTTTCATCGCCACAATGTCTGCCATCAATTCCGGCAATGCCGATACCCCATTCAATATCTTCCTCTCCTACTTCCCATTCACCGCACCGATGATGATGTTTACCCGCGCCATTATTTCCAATGTTTCGACCCTGGAAATTATCCTTTCAATCTTAGTTTTGATCGTCAGTACCTACTTTATTGGCTGGCTTTCCGCTCGCATTTACCGCGTCGGCATCCTCATGTATGGCGAAAAACCAAACCTCTTCAAACTCATGACCGCTATCTTTAAAAAGCAATAGACCATTACCAAATAAAGTAAGCTTAATCAAAAAAAACGAGACCAAAACACTAAAGTCTCGTTTTTTAAATATCTATATCTTAAAAGTAAAATAAATCCTCAAAGTTTTTATCTAAAGCTACACACAAAATTAATGCCAATTTCGCCGTTGGATTAAATTGACCGGTCTCTATCGAACTAATCGTATTTCTCGATACCCCAACCATTTCAGCCAACTGCGCTTGCGAAAGATTTTTCTCGGACCGCACCTCCTTCAAATTATTTCTTAAAATTAAAGTATGGTTCATTAAATTATTCCTGAGCTACATGAAAAAGGCGATCCAAGCGTCCAGAATGGACAAAATCAAACCGATAATTAAATCTTTCTTTTTTCTTGAATAAAAATATTTTGTAAGCATCGCAGCAGCATCCATTGCCAAGAAAACGATCCATGTACCATTATCAATCTTACGCATCAAAGCCGATTCAAGAAGTGGCAGACAAATACAGAGAAATCCACCAACAATACTGGCGACATATCCTGAACGATATAAGGCACTAAGCTCCATCTCGTCCATACGCTTATTCTCCTTACGGCTTTTTTCTAAAATTTCTTTCTTATTCATAGATTCTCTCCATTATTTAGCCAAGTTTTACTTGGTATAAGCTGATTATATACTTGCAAAGAAAACTTGTCAATTTATATCGTATTAAAATTAAAAGATTGAAGAAAATCTCCGAACAGAATATAATTGAATGGTCGGGGCATTAGCTCAGCTGATAGAGCGCGGCATTCGCATTGCCGAGGTCGGGGGTTTGAATCCCCCATGCTCCACCAACAAGTACTTAAAGCAACCTTAACGGGTTGTTTTTTTATATCAAGAACCACCAGCTAAGGTGGTTCTTTTTTCTTTCAAATGGGGAACAAAAAATAACATTAGTTGACAAACTAACCATATTTAGATTAGAATCCAATAAAAGAGACCATTCGCTAGGTTTTGTTCCTAGGACAAGAGGGTCTCTTTTATCTATATCTTTTATTGACAAAAATCCCAATCTGGCCATAATATATAACCAAAAGCTCGACCATCGTATGTTTTGGGCAGGGAGCTTTTTATCTCCCCCCGTTATTGTTACGGGACTAGGGAGATTTTTTCTACTTCAAATTCCAATTTACCTATATTACAATACCTACATGAACCACAAACTCTTTATCGTGAAACTTGATTTTAAGCCAGAGCTAAAT
>CALIXG010000082.1 GCA_938046495.1 uncultured Candidatus Saccharibacteria bacterium
GTAAACGTATAATATCTATCAGTTTGACATAACTTCTTTAATTTGATACCATGAAGGCAATGAAGTTCCAGCACGGGGCAGTATGCTCCTACCGCTGGAACTTCCTTTTTATATACAAAAATACTCATATTTTACAGAATCATTATAAAAACTGTAAAATAGTATTAATATAATGATTATGAATGTAAATAATATTCTAGACTACCTCAAGGAAAATCAGAAACGAATCTCGGAAACTGCCGAGATTACCGAGCTGGACGAGCTAGCTTTCGCGCGAATTTCTTATTTGCCATTTCATAAAATTAAAAGACAGCTTGATTTAACTACACGAAATTTTAAAATCTCAGAAATTTCTGAGGTAATGAAGGATCTATCCACTTCGGATTTTGCTTGGCCAGATGACGAGAAATTTATTCAGAAACTTGGAGAAAGTCCGCGCTTTCAGAATTTGAAGGTGGGATTTTTTGTACGAAAAAATAATAAGCAACTCGAAAAACAATTTTCGGCGGTGACGATTCAAATTAATTTCTTCACCATGTATGTGTCTTTTTTTGGCACAGATGGAACACTCTTTGGCTGGAAAGAAGATTTTAACATGTCGTTTCTGCCAGAGATTCCAGCCCAAAGAGAAGCTTTAGAATACTTAAAAAATATTTCACGTCGCTATTTTTACAAAAATTTTTACCTCGGCGGACATTCCAAGGGTGGTAATTTATCGATTTATTCGGCAATTATGGCGCCAGATCGACTGCAAAAAAGAATCCTGAAGGTCTTAAACTACGATGGACCGGGCCTCAGAGAAGAGCTACTTAATAAAGACGCGGGGGCGATTAAGATTTTACCAAAAATCGTGAGTTATATTCCCGAGGGATCGGTAATCGGGCGACTTTTAACCCACAAAGAAAAAGTCGTGGTGGTCAAAAGTCAGGCGAAAAATCTCTATCAACACGATATTTATACTTGGGAGATTAAGGGAGAGAATTTCCTTCGCGCGAAAAATACCAAATTAAGCGACATTCTAAATAAGACGGTGGATGATTTTCTAGCCTCTGCCTCGCCAGAAGAATTAAGGTTTTTTGTGGATGGAATTTTTGAGGTTTTTGAAAAATCTGACGTGGAGGAGCCGGTGAGCTTGATGCAGAATTGGCAAAAATATGCACCAAAACTAATGAAAAATTATCGTGAATTACCGAAGGAGCGCCGAGAAAAGATTAATGAAGTTTGGCTGCTTTTCGGCAACTCCCTAGTGAAGAATTATTTTGCGGAAAACGAAATTTTGAAGAAGGCGCGTCAAATTCTAGGAGGCAAGAATGCCTAGCCGTAATCACCTACTGGACCAGCATTTTTTGAAAAATGTTCGACTTGCACTCATGCTAATCGGCCATAGTAACCTGAAGCGCCGCGACACGGTGGTAGAGATTGGCGCAGGGAGTGGTGTGATTACCGCGGCACTATCCAAAAAATGTGGGGCAGTTTACGCCATCGAAAAAGACCCGGAGACTTTCAAGAAATTACAAAATAACTTGAAGGAACAAAATCTCGAGAACGTGAAGCTAGTGCGCGGAGATTTTCGAGAAGTAAATTTCGATTTCACAAATTATAAGGTTTTTTCTAACCCACCTTTTTCCCTGTCGGCGGAAGTTTTTTATAAACTACTTAATCTCGAGAATCAAAACGGACAAATTATCGAAAAAGGCTTAAAAAATCCGCCAAGAGCCATTTATTTAATTTTACAAAAACAATTGGCTTTGAAATTAATCCTCTCTGATCGCCACTTCACCAGTCAGCTGGGATATATTTTGAATAAATATTACACGACAAAAATTCGCTATCCACTAAGATCGACAGATTTTACTCCGCCACCAAAGGTACCGATTGTCTTATTTGAGGCCAAAATCAGGCCGGAATATGAAGCGGAGTTTTTTGGCGAAAAATAGACAAAAAAATGTTAGACCAACAAACCTTGGTGGATGATTAAATACATAATAAAAGATAGCTCTTAATTAATGTCGTTACAAAAAAGAGACCCGAAGGCCTCTTTTTATTTTAGAGATCTGAGATTTGGACGCGAGTTTGAGCCATAGTGTCGCGATCACGCACGGTCACAGTGTCGTCTTCGAGAGTATCGAAGTCGATAACCACACATTTTGGCGTACCGATTTCATCTTGCTTATGATAACGCTTACCGATATTGCCAGAATCATCCCAGGTAACATTGCCATATTTTTCACGAAGTTTAGCATAGACAGACTTAGCCTTCTCAACTAGTTCTGGCTTGTTTTTAAGAAGTGGCGAAACGCAGAAGCGGTATGGAGCAAGATGTTCTGGAAGTTGCAAGACGATGCGCTTTTCACCGTTAGTCTCATCTTCATGATAAGCACTCGAAAGTACAGCCATGATCAAACGCTCGACACCGAAAGATGGCTCGATGACGTGAGGTACAAAAGTTTCACCAGTGCGCTTATCGCGGTAAACCATACTCTTCTTCGACTCACGCTCGATATTACCAAGGTCAAAATCAGTGCGGTAAGCGATGCCCATCAATTCTTCGCAACCGATTGGGTAATCAAATTCAAGGTCGATAGTACGCTTAGAGTAGTGAGCACGGTCAGCGGCTGGAACGTCATATTCATGGATTTTCTCAGCTGGAAGTTTCACAACATTCTCCAGGAAGTCATGCACGTCCGCCAGTAATTCGTCGAAGATACGTTCCCAATCTTTTGGATTGACAAAATATTCAATCTCCATTTGCTCAAGTTCGCGGCAACGGAAGATAAAGTCGCGTGGCGAAATTTCATTACGGAAAGCCTTACCCTGCTGAGCTAAACCGAATGGCATATCTGGATAAATCGTGTCGACCACGTTCTTATAATTCGTAAAA
>CALIXG010000083.1 GCA_938046495.1 uncultured Candidatus Saccharibacteria bacterium
GGTCGGAAGTTTTTTCGATGGTGATTTGATTTTTCTCGGCCTTGCGAAGAGCGCGGCGCAGACGCTGACGCATATTTTTGAGGATTTCCTCTTCGGAATTTTCTAAATTAAGGACACCAGCAAACTCCACCGAAAGATACATCGGGGCCTTGCGGAAGCCGAGCTGCTGAAAAGTCTTCGCATTCTCTGGGGTATTCTGAAGCTGAGGACGCACGCGCACAAAAGCACATTTTAGTTTTTTAGCTTGCAGCTTCATGTCGTCGAAAATCAGGTTTTTAATTTCCTGGTTAGTCCAATCAAAAATCGGTCCACCAGCTATGGCAAGATGACGGCCACGCTTGGCCGGTTCAACTTCGCCAGCATAAACTCCCACGAGTTGGTTATTTTCGTCATAGATACCACGACGCACAATATCAAAACCGCGGGAGAAGTAGAACTCATAGAAATCCCAGGATTGCAAAAAATTAGCATCAGGATGACTCGTAACGAATTCATCCCACTCAGTTTGATTTTCGACGGTTTTGACGGTGTATTTCATAGTTTCCTTTTTAATTTATAGATGACGTTTTTTGCGACGAGCGTCTTCGACGAGCCGAATCAGACCGTAGTGAAGTTTTTTCACTGGAAGGTCATGAGCATGAAGATAATCAAATTTTTCACCACCAAAGCCAGTCTTGAAGGTAGTGACACCGGCGAATTTATGATTCTTCTGGCCAGCTGGTGCAATTCCCCAGAGATTATAACGAAGTTTACCTTGCTTTTTTAGGTCTCTCATTATATACCATTGAAGTGCGTAGGCGCCTGGGAATTTGTAATTTAATTCAGTGGAAGCCGCCTCAAAATAATCTCCTTCTAGCGCATCGGTTATCACTAAACCATAAGCTACTGGTTTGCCATCGAGGTTGGCGCGGTAGACCTGAAGATCAGAGCCGAAAGCCTTGGCATAGGCATTGAGGTCCTTGCGGCGTGGCGGAATAAAACCTTGACGCTTAGCGGTTTCAGCCTGAACCCGATGAAATTCACGAAGAATTTCTGGGCTGTTAGACTTTTCTACCTTGAAATTTAATTTTTCTGAACGTCGCACTTCATAGCGAGTTTGACGGCGCATATTTTTCAAAAGATCTTCTTCAGATTGAGTGAGATCGACAAAGACGGTATTTTCGGCATGCAGGAAATAGGAGGCTGAGAGTGACGGAATTGATTCGATGAGTGCACGATTTTCTGGGTTTTCCTCGAGGTTTGGACGGAAACGGATGAAGACACAATTATTTTGCTTGGCATAGCGGTAAATCTCGGCCATAGCAAGCTCTAATTCATTTCGATTAGTATAATCCAGAATCGGTCCACACGGAATCTCCAGAAAACGGCCACGCTTAGCGTCTTTAATAATAGCAAGACAATAAGATTTTTCACTAAACATTAGGAAGATAGGTTTATGACCGATGGATTTGTTAACTTCATACCACTGTTTGGACTGCAAAAAATTAGTATGAGAGGCGGCGTGGCGAAGTGTATCGATTTTCTCTATTTCAGTTTCGGAAAGAGATTTTTTAGTAGTGAAGGAAGCGATTTTTTCACCTTGAGAATTTATTTCATATTGATTAATCAAATGTCTTGCATCGGCAAGTTCAAAAATATTTAACCAATTTGGTAGATTAATCAGATGTTTGGCGGCGAAAACCGCGTTCGGGCAAGCTTTTTCGTTAAAATTAGCTTGTGCGTAATATCTCTCAGGTGAAACCGGCGAACTATACCAAATATCATCCATGATGAATCCTGCGGCAGTGAGTTTTTCTAATAATTCTTCCCGATTTTCCACAAAATAGAAACGACGAAGTGGGGCACGATGCTTAATTTTCTTAAGATCAGATAAAGCAAGCTTGGCCTGCCAATGAGTGAGGCGAATAGAACTATCTAGCCTAGCATCGGCAGATTTCTGAATTTGAAGAGTCTTCGAAAGAAAGGCG
>CALIXG010000084.1 GCA_938046495.1 uncultured Candidatus Saccharibacteria bacterium
CCGCCGGAGAAGCCACCGCCACTGGAGTAGCCAGAACCGCCACTGCTGCTACTGGTGGAATAAGTTGAGGACGAGCTTGAAATACTAGATGTGAAGCTACCAAAATCGGCATATGATAGCGCATACCAGGTTGGAATCGTATAATCGGTGCCGAGTTCTTCGTAATATTTGTCGAGATTCTTAATCCAGGTTTTTTCAAGTCCAAAGAGTGCAGCATAAGGCAAAAGCTCTTCATAAAGATGAACGATTCCCTCCGGAGAAGTATCGACATCTTTGACATTTTGGAGAAAGTTAATGCGTTCACTTTCGGCAAGATTAATGTAATCTTTGAGGCCTTGCATGTAGACTACAACTTCGAGTCCGGCGTTAGTGAAATCACGATATTTTCTAGCAAAATGATTATAAGTAGAGGCAGCAATAGAGGTACCGATGAAAATAGCGGCAGCTAAGATGAAGAGCTCTGGTTTGTAAATATAGAAAGAAGTGATATGGATGGTTTGATCGGCGATGCGTAGAAGCCAGGAAAGGAGCTTCGGGAAGAATGGGAAGAATGATGCGATACCGAAGAGCATGCCACCAAAAATGATGATAAAATGCACGCCAATGATACTGTCTAGAACTCCCATTATGCCAGCTCTTTTATTATCCTCGGTTAAACCTTTTTCGGCGATATCAAGTTTGATATTCGTATCATAGCTCATAATGAGTTGGTTGACCGAGTAGGAGTCATTTTGTTTGAGCTTGAAAGTTTTACCGACTTCAGGTAGGGTGGAAGATTGAGCTAAGACACGAAGCATGGATTTTTCTTCGGAACTGAGATTGTCGGTATCCAGAACTTTGACCGACCAAGATTGTCTCTTATTGAAACCGAGAAAATTTTTTTCAATTGGATTTTTAATGATGTCAATTTTCTTATGGACGGCTAAGCTAAGCACGGTGGCAGTCTTCTGATTAAGCGGAGTGAAGCTAAAGAAACCAGCTTGACCAACGGTGAGATCCTTTCGAGGTTGGTATTGTGGAACGCGGATTAGGCTCTTGTAATGTTGATGTTTTTCGCGAACATGTTTTTGATAGTTACGAACGATACTGAAAATTGTAAAGAAAGAGAAAATCCCGATAATAATACAGACTGCTACGGCAATGTAATTATATTTTGGTGGACGAATTTTGAAAGTGTCGGCTTTAATGGCAATGACGAAAGTCGCGCCTTCACCGGCTTTGAGATCGTTGGCGGAAAAAGTGATGGAATTTTTGGCTTTTTCGATTTGACATTTATCAGTATCATTGGAGCGATATGCACCAGAATAACAAATTGGGTTGCCAAAAATAGTACTAGCAATTTCATCGGAAAAATGAAGAGTGCCGGAAACTTGCTCGAAAGGCTGCTTCCAGTCGACACCATTAATATTCCAGTAGAGCTCTTGATAGGCGCCGGAGATTGAAGAATTTGCGACATCTTTGAAAGCGGAGACTACATTGTCGAAGCTATATTTAATCACGTAGGTTTGTTCGCCGGAGACATAAGCGTCAGCATCACCGATTTTGAGTTTAATATTAGAATCGGAAACGCTGGATTCAAATTTTTCTGATTGACCATTGCGAGTAACAGTGGCCTTAAAAGCGTATGGATCGTCAATAATTTGATTTCTGCCGGCTTGGTTGAAAATTGGGATTACGCGCACGATACCATGATTAGTGTTTTTGTGGGTAAAGTTTGCGACTAAGGTTTCGGTCACATCTAGTTTAGAATAGCCTTCGGCGTCTTTGGTTAACTCATAATCAGCATGAAAATTTTTGAAAGTAAAATCATTAACGGCAGAATCCTCGCTGCTTGAGTGTCTAGATTTTCGACGGGCGAAAGTGGACTCAGCTGGAGTAAGAATGATAGTGAAAATTGATAATAATAAAATAAACCTTAAAAAGAATTTCCTCATGGTTTAATTTTACCATAAAGCTAGAGGACTTCGCGCAGAGAACGTTTGATTGCTAGAGGACTTCGCGTAGAGAACGTTTGATTACGTTAATGGAGGATTGCATGCGAATGGCTTCCATCTCAGTAAGTTCAGTATCGAGGCGGCGCACGATTCCCTTGCGGCCGACGATGGTAGGAAAACCAAAGAAGCAGTCGGAAAAATTATCATAAGTAGAAACTGGCAAGACGCGATTTTCGTCATTAAAAATGCAATTCACGATACGGGTAACGCAGGCACCGATGCCATAATATGTAGCACCTTTTTTGTTGATAATTTCGTAGGCCTGATTTTTGGTGTCAGTTTCGATATTTTTGAGTTCAGAAGCCGAGATTAAATCAGTGATTGGCTGGCCACCAATATTAGCATTTGACCAGAGAGCAAATTCGCTGTCGCCATGTTCGCCCACTTGATAAGCATGGACGGATTTTGGTGAAATCCCGAGACGGTTAGCCACGTTATATTTTAGGCGGGCGGAATCGAGAACGGTGCCGGAGCCAATAACTTTGTGACTTGGAAAACCAGAATATTCCATGACGAGGTAGGATAAAACATCGACTGGATTGGTGACCATGAGAAAAATACCTTGAAAGTCATTATTTACGAGATTTTCGACAATTTCTTTGACAATTTTGGCATTACGAGCGAGTAGTTCAGTGCGGGTTTCGCCACCTTTTTTCTGGGCGGCGCCGGCGGTAATAATTACCAGATCAGTGTCTTTGCTGTCCTTTTCGTAGGAGCCAGCATGAATTTTCATGAAATTTGGTGAAACCGCTAGAGTGTCGCGAAGATCCATGGCTTCACCTTCAGCGTCGGCTTGATCTTGGTCGATGAGAACTAGTTCATTGATGGCGTTATGGGAAGAAACTAAAGAAAAACCAATACTGGCACCAACGTTCCCTGTTCCGATAATCATTACTTTATTCGACATAGTTTTTCCACCCTGAAATTAAAAATATTATA
>CALIXG010000085.1 GCA_938046495.1 uncultured Candidatus Saccharibacteria bacterium
TGAACTAGAAAAAGTATACTCAAATATACAAGAAAAAAACCAGATAAGTGCACTATGTAGTGTTGTTAAAAACAAATCTGGAATTGATTTTGGACATAGACAAATTATTAAAAAGAATCCAATTATTGTAAGATGGAAACACGTAAACCAAAAGGAATACGGTAGGCCTTATTTTAATATTGATATATTCTCATATGTCGGCACAGCAATTAGAGTCGAAAGATTATTAGAAGTAGGGTTAGATCGAAAAAATTATTTTATCTACCATGATGATCAAGATCATTCAATAAGAATTCGCAATACTGGAAGAATTTTAACTTGCACAAAAAGCATTATCTATCACGATACAGAACCAACAAAATATAAACAACTATTTTGGGGCAATTATTACGATACCCGGAATAAGCTCCTTACAATTCGATATAATTTTCCAATTAGATACTATCGAGTAAGGTACATAATTGGTTTTCTAAAAGATTGTATTTTATGCAAAAACAGAACAAAACGAAAGTTATTAAAGGCTGCATATCTTGACGCAAAGCATCAGAAAACTGGAATTAGTGATATTTATAATCCAGAATGGAAGGCGTAAAATATAACAAAAAAATAAAGCACCATGAATAGTATATTAAGCAACATCAAACTTAGTAAGAATAAACTCAATAGTTTCCTACAAACTCTTTTTATTTTTTTGATCGTATTAGAAACTAGAAGTGTTTTTTCACGCCTAGATAATGGAAGCATAAACCAACTCGCCATTCTCGGTATTATATTATGCTTGTTGCTTATAATATGTTTAAATTTTAATCTAAACATAAAAAAATCACACTTAGGATTCTTGTTTCTTTATTATATTATAATGATACTATTTTTATTTATTAATCCAGGCGATAATAAATTAGGCTTCTCAATAAATTTCCTAATAGTTTTACCACTTTTCTTTATAGTATTAAATATATATACAAAAATGGAAATAAGTCGTCTATTAGAAATTTATGTTCACATAATTTTTACCATAGCGTGCATATCTCTTTTATTTTATATTATGGGATCCGTCGCAAATATTATTCACCCAAATGTAGCCATAAACATAAACTGGACTACCGATCCATCGGGCATAAAAAACATTGCGGGCTACTTTTTTGTACATTTTAATAGTCAAGAAACAACAATGTTTGGACTAAATATACTACGCAATACTAGTATTTTTGTTGAAGGCCCTATGTATGCGCTACACTTGATGTTCGCAACTACACTCTCGATCAATATAAAGAAAAACATAATAAATAAATACTCATTAATATTTGGACTAACAATTCTCACCACACTGTCTGTTACCGGAATCCTCTTCTATTTATTTATTCTATTATATAAATATATATTATTTTGTAAGACTAACTCTAAACTTATTCTTCTTCCATTTGTTATAATCGGAATTTTAATGGTAGGGACTCTCTTTTACACGGATAAGCAGTCTACAAGCTCTTACAATATTAGAACCGACGATTACGCTGCAAGTTTTCAAGTATTCGAACAATACCCTATCTTTGGAGGCGGATATCAAAATAGGGATATCATCGTAAAATACATGTCAGATTTTAGGCAATACAACACCGGCCTCTCCAACTCTTTTATAACGATAATTGCACAGGGCGGAATATTTTTAACTATTTTTTATTTAGCTCCAATAATTTTGGATTTCTTGAAAATCTTTAGAGATCGCAAGAGTAATTTTACTATTTTTCAATTAATGTTACTACAGATGTATTTATTTTTCACTATTACGTACCAATACAGTTCTCTAATGATGTTCTTTTTAGCCTTAGACTACTATCTATTACTATCGAACAACAATAATGCTAATTTAATATTAGAACGAAATACCAAAGAATAATATGAAAAAATCTGTTACAAAAAATTACCTATACAATCTAACCTATCAAATCATGGTTATGATTTTACCACTTATCACTACACCATATATTTCTAGAGTTCTCGGTGCAAATAATATCGGAATTTACGGTTACACTCTTTCCATTACCACATTTTTTATTCTCTTTGGCTCACTCGGTGTTGCTCTTTATGGCCAAAGAGAGATTGCGTACCTTCAAAATGATAAGTGCAAACGTAGTTACTCGTTCTGGGAAATTTTCAGTCTGCGTCTAATAACAATGTCAATATCATTATTATTTTACAGTTTGACTTTTGCAAATAATAATATCGAATACGGTAACTACTATCAAATTCTTATCATCGAACTTATTGCTAATATAATTGATATAAGTTGGTTCTTTCAAGGACTTGAAGAATTTAAGAAAACTGTTTTAAGAAATACTTTTGTCAAAATTATTGGCCTTATATTAGTATTTAGTTTAGTGAAAACCAAGAATGACTTGCCTATCTATTATTGGATTTACGTAGGATCAACTTTTATTGGTAATTTATCATTATGGTTTTACCTACCAAAATATCTTACAAAAATCAAAATTACGAACCTAAATGTTATAAAACACCTAAAACCTACCTCCGTCCTTTTTATTCCGCAAATTGCGGTTCAACTTTATACAGTACTAGATAAGACTATGATTGGATCGATTCTCCAGGATAAATCAGAAGTCGGCTATTACGAACAAGCACAAAAAATTATAAAAATGCTTCTCACGATCATTACCTCTTTTGGTGCAGTAATGATGCCAAGAATTGCAAATACCTTTGCAAACAAAGATCGAAAAAAAATAAACACATACATGGAAAAATCTTTTCGACTAGTACTTCTATTTTCTTTTCCACTATTATTTGGGACAATAGCTATTTCCGATCTTTTCATACCACTGTTCCTTGGCCCTGGATATGAAAAAACAGCTCTAATCATGAAAGTAATATGCCCAATAATATTATTGATCGGACTTAGTAATGTCACTGGAGTCCAATACCTACTTCCCACTAAACAGCAAAGAAAATACATTATTTCCGTAATTATAGGATCCCTTATAAATATAACTCTAAACCTTATTTTAATACCAAAATATAATGCCTTAGGAGCTTCAATAGGCACTATCGTAGCCGAACTAATAGTAACAGGCGTACAGATTTTCTTCACTAGGAATGATTTTAATTATAAGAATATTCTTAAATGCTCACCAAGATATATTATTGCAAGTCTTATTTCAGTAGTACCCGCAATATATATATCAAACTTTTTCACCACTAAAACCATATCCCTGTTTATCCGAATAACCATAATCGTACTGTCATACTTTGCCATCCTACTCATAGCCAAAGATGCATTTATTATAGAAATTAAGCGTAAAATATCCTCAAAAATTAAAGGGAGCCAACGATGAAAAGGAATTATAACTTAGATTTAATAAGAATTTTTGCATGCATCTCCGTATTGGTCTTACATATTTTTGGTGTTAGGGGTGGATATTTTAATACAATTACTTATTTAACGGGTACTCTAGGAATACCACTGTTCTTTATGATGAGCGGATATAATATGCTCTCTAAAAAAAGACGATATTCTGAAATAGTACTCAAAATATTAAATATTTATATATTTCTGCTAATATTCTGTTCTATTGGCGGAATTTTGTACACGCATTTTAAGCATTTACCAATATCTATTATCCCCGAATTATACCTAGGAGTAATTACCACTAAAGGCACTTTTGCAATACTATGGTTTATGGTTGCTTTAACTTTTATATACTTAATGACGCCAATATTATATAAACATAGAACCAAAAAATACTTTCTCCAAATACTTTTTGGCGGATCTTCCATTATATTTATTTCCAATATAATACTAGTAAATAACTTTGGTATAACAATAAAAGATTTAATACCGCAAACACTACGCATTTGGACCTGGATTAGCTACTATATGTTAGGATATTATTTAAGTGAACGTAGAAGCTTAATATTGAAACCATCCTTATCTACTTTAATCATAATTACAATCATCGCCGTAAATTATGAATACTTTATTGGCAAAATCCTATTTCATAATGTATTTGCAGAAATTTTTTACGATAGTATAGTTATAAAAATATGGTCAATAGCCCTCTGGTCTTTTATTATGCGACATAAGATAATGGCAAATAATACACGAACAATTACAATAATCTCCAAGACAACTTTTTGTATATATATCCTACAAGTGCCTCTGCTCATTATTGTTAATCAAATTGTTAAAGATAAATCAAATATACTGATAAATTTAATCGCATTCATCTGTAGTGGACTGAGTTTATTTATAATATCGTATATGATTACGAAAACAAAATATATTAATAGATTTTTCGAGCTTAAAATAATAGGAGGAAGAAAATGAAAAAATATGATTATCTAATAGTGGGTGCGGGATTATTCGGCGCTACTGTCGCAAACAGGCTTCAACAATCGGGTAAAAAAGTACTGGTTATTGATAAGAGGAATCATATCGCAGGCAATGTTTATACCGAAACAGTTGAAGGCATACCAGTTCACAAATATGGAGCTCATATATTTCATACAGACTACAAAGATGTGTGGGATTATGTAAACTCTTTTATCGAATTTAATCGTTTCACAAATAGTCCAATAGCTATATATAAAAACAAACTTTATAATCTTCCATTTAATATGAATACTTTTAGTAAGTTATGGGAAGATGTCATTACGCCAGAAGACGCAAAAAAACATATAGACTCCGAAAAAAGTCAATTCAATGGTGTAACTCCAAAAAACTTAGAAGAACAAGCAATTAGTCTTGTTGGACAGACAATCTACGAAACACTCATAAAGGGCTACACTGAAAAACAGTGGAATAGAAAATGTACTGAACTACCAGCCTTTATTATCAAAAGATTACCGGTTAGATTCACTTATGATAATAACTACTTTAATGATAGATATCAGGGTATTCCAATTGGAGGGTATACAAAGCTAGTAGAAAAAATGCTAAGTGGAGTAGAAATTAATCTAGGCTGTGACTATTTCAAAAATAGAAACTATTATAATAATCTAGCGGAAAAAATAATTTACTCAGGAATGATTGATGAATACTTTGAATTTAAGCTAGGCAGATTAGAATATCGCTCATTAAAATTTGACACAAAAATTTATCAGACTGAAAATTATCAGGGAAATGCAGTAATCAATTATACTGACACCACCCCATCATATACACGTGTTATTGAACATCGCCACTTTGATGATACTGTTGTATCTAATAATACAGTAGTAACTTATGAGTATCCAGAAGACTGGACGCCAGAAAAAGAGGCCTATTATGCTATTAATGATGAAAAGAACAATCAGCTAGCTGAAAAATACCGACAGCTAGCAAAGAAAGAAAAGAATGTTATCTTTGGCGGACGTTTAGCTGAATATAAGTACTATGACATGGACGATGTCATAAAAAGAGCATTAGAAATTAATTTATAAAAAAGGAGTATTATATATGAAAATTGCAGTTGCTGGTACTGGCTATGTAGGCCTTTCGTTGGCCACCTTATTAAGTGTAGATAATGAGGTCTATGCGCTTGATATTACCCAGAAAAAAGTTGATATGATCAATGACAGGATCAGCCCGATTCAGGATGAGTATATTGAAAAATATTTCAAAGAAAAACAATTAAACCTAACCGCCACATTAGACTACAAAGAGGCTTTTAATAATGCAAAATTTGTAATTATTAGCACTCCAACAAATTACAATGACGAAACACATCAATTCGACACATCGACTGTCGAAGATATTATTAGGAAGGTCATTTCACTTAACGATCCCGGCATTACAATGGTAATCAAAAGTACAATTCCGGTCGGATTCGTCGAGAAAATTAAGAAAAAATACAATATTGATAACATCATGTTTAGTCCTGAGTTTCTTCGCGAAGGACATGCACTGTATGACAACCTATATCCGTCTAGAATTATAATTGGAGAAAAAAGCAACCGCGCAAAAGAGTTTGCTGAATTATTGAAGAGTTCTTGCTTAAAGCCAGATGTTGAGATTAAATATGTAGGTTCAACCGAAGCAGAAGCTATAAAGCTTTTCGCAAACACATACCTGGCACTTCGCGTTTCATACTTCAACGAACTTGATACTTATGCTGAAATTAAAGGTATTAACACAAAAGAAATCATTGATGGTGTATGTTCTGATCCACGCATAGGAAATCACTATAACAACCCATCATTTGGCTACGGCGGATATTGTTTACCAAAAGACACAAAGCAGCTCCTTGCTAATTATAAAAATGTCCCTGAAAATCTCATTGAAGCAATTGTCGATTCAAATAATACCCGTAAAAAACATATTACAAATATGATATTAAAGAAAAATCCTAATACTGTAGGGGTCTATCGTCTCACAATGAAGAGTGGCTCGGACAATTTTAGAGCAAGTGCAATATTTGATGTAATAAAAGAACTTCGATACGCTGGAATTAATATTGTTATCTATGAACCAATGCTGTCAGAGGATAACTATGACGACATAAAGGTTATTAAAGACTTAAACGAGTTCAAATCAATCTCAGATGTAATCTTGGCTAATAGAAGCAATAGTGAACTACATGGAGTTGAAGAAAAGGTCTATACTAGAGATTTATATTTTAGAGACTAAAATATGAATCACAAATCTACTTTACGTACAGCTACGTTAATATTTATCACAGAATCCATTTCAATTATGACTGTTTGCATAATGTTATATTTTTTGTATCAGTCACATTTACTTAATACCAGTATATTTCTTGCAGCCACATTTTTCACCGTCTTAATCCAAGCCATACTGTTTATTTTTCGTCATCATATCGTATCATTAATCCTCCAAATTATCGTTATAGTTACCTCCTCTATCCTCTCCTTCCTCTTCTTCAAATATAACGATTACTTCTCCAAAATCAGCCTCAATGAAACCTACTACGAAAAATACAGTCTCGTCACTCTCAAAGATTCTGATCTCGCAAAAAATAACTCTGGGGCCATCGCCCCGCTTGGACTCCTTACTAACGACCCATATTTCGAAACTGTGAAGCAATATCTCACAAATGCCGACCAAAATAACGCAGATCGGAAAAACTCCAACAATAAAAACGCCAACCAAAAACAATCTCGTCCAGACCTCCTCAAAACCTCTCTCGAAGAAACCAGTCTCAAGACCTACAACAATCTCCTCGCCCTCACTACCGCACTCACTAGCCCTAAAACCACCAATGATAAGCTCCAAACTATCTTCCTCGGCCATACTTATCTGGACGCCCTAAAAGACAATAACGAAACCACCTACAATAAACTTCAAATTCTCGCCGATGTCGAAATTAAAGTCACCCCAAAGCACGTCGAAACCACCACTCACGCTTCACTCGATACACCTTTCACCATTTACATCAGTGGCATCGATAATCGTGACCACACCCTACCTTTTGTCGCCCGCTCCGACGTTAATCTCATCATGGTTGTGAATCCCGCCAAGCATAAAATTCTCCTCCTTAATACTCCCCGTGATTTTTATGTCCCCCTCGCCATGAATGGCAAACTCGACAAACTCACACACGCCGGTCTTTATGGCGTCAACGAATCAATTCATACTCTCGAGAATTTTTACGGCATTAAATTCAATTACTATGCTCGTATCAATTTCGACGCCACTTCCACCATTATCGATCAGCTCGGCGGTGTCGACATCCATATTCCATATGTCGTGAACACTTATCATGGTCACCGTCACTATGAGCCAGGGAATTATCATCTCAATGGCGACGAAGCCTTAGATTTTGCCAGAGAGCGCGTCTCGATTAGTTGGGCCGGGGGTGATCGCGAGCGTGGTCGTAATCAAGAAAAAATTATCACCGCCCTACTTCAAAAACTTCAGCGGGACAAAACCAATCTCACTAAGTTAGATCAAATTTTTAATTCCATCGCTAAAAATATTCAGACCAATTTCACGCCTGACGATCTTAAATATCTCGTCCAGAAACAATTGACGAATTTCTCTAATTGGCAAATCGAATCAATCGACGTCGATGGTAAGGCCGACATTACTTCGACCTACACTTATCCAGAACCAAAACACTTCGTTTGGCATCCATATCAAGACACCGTCGATAAAGCAAAAACCAAGCTCCAAGAATATCTCACAGAGTAATCTAATAACATCTCCAAGAATATCTCACGCAGTAATCTAATTCCAGTTCCAAGAATATCTCACAAAATGATAGAATAGTTTAATGACAATCAAAATTCACCGACTTATTCTACCCACACTGTCTATTTTGCAGATGTGCTTCATTTTTATTATGTCCTCCTTCGGTCACAACTCTTCCGACGCCCAAAGCAATCTCTTCGTTGATTTTATCGCCCAAAATTTTCCGCACGTGCGTCACGGCCTAGAAAATAACTTAATCAGTCTAAGCACCATAATTTTTCTGGTGCGAAAAACCGCCCACTTCACCGAATATGCCATTCTAGGCAGCCTCTTCTTCCTTAATCTAAGAAACTGGTTAAAATTAAACAATCCACTCACAGAAAAATCTAAACTTCAGACTACAAAAACCTTCGCAAAGAAAGCTCCCCTAGACCCTCTCAAATATGCACTCGCTATGAGCGTTCTCCTCAGTTTCCTCTACGCCTGTACTGACGAGATTCATCAAATTTTCGTTCCTGGCCGCTCCGCTCAATTTCGTGACATCTTGATAGATACTCTCGGTGCCAGCATCGGCACAATTATTACGTATTTAATCATCAAGCTTTTTAATAAAATCAAAACACGATCTCATAAGTAGTTCACTACACATCAAAAACCCCATATCGATCACTAACCCAAATATCTAAATAAACTAAATCTTAATTATTATAGTAGCTATAATAATTATTCTTCCCACCACGGCGCTTATCCACCACCTGGTTCAAAATCACCCCAGGCATATTAATCTCAATCGCCTCCAGCGCACGTTTCGAATTCTGCAAATCTTCAATCGTGGTCTCGTTCGCCGCACAAACCATAATCACTCGATCCGCTCGCTTCGCCAAAATCAGAGAATCCGAAATTCCTTCAATCGGTGTACCATCGATTAGTACATAATCATAGTGCTTTTTCACTTCGTTAAGCAGCATCTCCATTTTCTTCGATTCCAAAAGCTCGCTTGGGTTTGGTGGTACCACCCCACGCGTAATCACCTCTAGATTTTTCACATTAGTCTTCACCGCATATTGTCGCAGTTTCTTTAGATCACCTTCCGCCAAAATATTCGACAAGCCAAACTGATTACTTAATTCAAAAATTTCGTGTTGACGGCCCAGGCGCATATCACAGTCAATCAAAAGTACCTTCTTGTTAGTCTTCGCAAAAGCCACCGCCAAGTTTGCCACAATAAAACTCTTACCTTCGTGCGCTCTCGAACTACAAAACAGCACTGTATTCGAATTCTGATTATTTAACGAGAAATACAAACTAGTACGAATTGTACGAAAATCTTCCGCCACTGCCATCTTCGGATTGTCGCGCAGTACCAATTCTGAATCCTCATTAATCTCCACCGCTTCCGCTTCTTCCACATTAGCGATTTCCGCCTCTTTTTCCGCGGCAATTTTTTCTTGCTCCAAGGCAATCTTCTCTTGAATCGCTTTTTCTTCTGCAATAATCTTACGCCCTACCGCCTTAATCTCGACAAAAGGTCTCTCCAGCGTGCCCTTCTCTTTTTCAGCCTCTTCAATAGCTTTCTTCGCTGCCTCTTCGGCTGCTTTTTCGGCTGCCTCCTGTTCCGCCTTCGCCTGCAATTCAGCTTCTTTTTCTGCTTCCTTTTGTTTCAATTTCTCGTGTTTTTGCTGTTCTTTTGCTTCTTTTTTCAAACGCTTCGCTTCGAGCTTAGCCAGCTTCGCTTCCAACTTTTTACGCTTTTTCTTCTGTTTTTCTGTTTCTAATTTGTGCACCTTGCCAAAAATTGGCAACTTGAAAATTTCCTCAATCTGCTCCGTGGTTTTAATCGTGCGGTCGAAATAAAATAGCACCAAAATAATCCCGCCGCCGAGCACCATGCCAGCCGCCGTATAAATAATTTCTTGTTTCACCACATCAATATTGTATGGACCCCTCGGCTCCACCGCGTGATCGAGAATATTTACACTCGTATCGTTGTAAATCTGCGAAATTTCTTCCTTAAAAATATCCGCCACCCAGTTTGCAATTTCGTAGCTTCGATAAGCATTCGCATCCACCACCGAAATACTGATAATTTCCGTATTTTTCAAAGAAGACACATTAATCTTCGCACTCAGAGCCTCATAAGATTCCTTCAAGTTATTTTCTTCAATCACTCGGTCCAGCACACGATGTGATTTCACTACCTCAGTATAGGTCTCAATCAAATTCTTATTCGCGGTGATTTCACTCTGCACCGTAGTCTTCGATTTGTCCGAACTCAAAATAATCGTCGCCCGTGATTTATATTCAGGTTTTTGCACCAAAACTGTATAGGCTGTGCCCGCCGACACGCAAAGCACCACCATCGCAAAAAACAACACCAGGTGTTTTCTAAAGTAAATTAACAAGTCTCTCAAGTTAATCTCTTCCATATCAAATATTATAATATGGTAAGACTCATCAGTAAATAGTCTAAATATATTTTACTGCAAAACGCAAATGCTTATTTTTGTAGTTTTCATTTTTAAAATTAAACTTTAAAATATTTTTTTATCAAAAAAACGGGGGGCTCGCCCCGTCGTCAGGTGGACCCAGGTCTAATGACCAGCCCAATAATTACATTATAGCATATTATTCAAAAAATAAAAATCTAGTGAAACTATTTATTTCAATTTAAGAAATTATCACTTCTTATTTTTTTGCGTGGAATTTTAAAAACAGGAAAAAGTCTACTAAAAAAATAAAGAAAAAAGGGTGGAAAAATCAAAAATAAAAAAATATCAAAATAACAATATAAAACGAAGAAAAGTAGGGGAATATAGAATAGAATAAAGTGAAATAATAACTGTGCGAGTAATAAAAAAAAGGAGAAAAGAGTAGAGAAACGTTGTTTTAACCGAATAGTTAAATATATTATTCCTACTTTAATACTTTCCTTCATTTCCTTTAATTTCTCCCCAGTCCAGTTCCTTGTGACGAATACCATTATCCTCCCAATTAGAGAATGTATTTAGTTGTTTTACTTCTGGAGCTAACACTATTGATTCTCCTTGTATAGAAATTAAGAACTTCTGATTATTTTCTAAAACCAACAAATCTATAATATTATCGGGTATTCTTGCTATAAAAGAATCTCCATAGTGTTCCAATTTTGTATTTCCTTTTACTTCTTTAATCATAAATAACACATCCTTTTCTCTAAAATACTATTTAATGAGTTTCTTGTAAAATACATACATTTTATCCCTTCTTCATAAACCTCTTCTCCTTTTTTTTACATTCTCTGCCTCTCCATTGATTCATTTACACATCTTTTCCTCTTTTTTTATGATATAATAACAGTAATAACACTCATATTATTATATGATTTTTCTAGGAGGTTTATATGGAATTTACTAAAACAAATAATGGTTTCGTTAAATATGATGAAAATGGTAGGGTTATTGCTGAAATTACTTATTCTAATACTAGCAATCCTAATGTAGTTGTTGCTGATCACACTTTTGTCGATTCATCACTTCGTGGTCAAGGTGTAGCAGGTAAGCTATTAGAC
>CALIXG010000086.1 GCA_938046495.1 uncultured Candidatus Saccharibacteria bacterium
CTCTAGCGGACCGGTGGAGATATTGTGAAGATCAATTCCCTCGAGGTTGGCGCAATCTTGAAACATGCTTGACATATCAGTAATATGATTACCGCCCATGGATGTTTCATTGAGGGTGAGGCCGCTAATTTCGGATTTATAGAACATCTGAGAGAGATTTTCTGCCGAGGCAAGGGATAATTTTGGTAATTTTAGCGTAAGGTAATAGTTTCCACTTTCCTTAAAGAAGTTACTAAAGTTAGTCGTATTAGCAAAAGTGGCGCTAGATAGATTAAACTCGGTAAGAGGAATTTTTTCAAACATGGAGCCTGCGTCGGTAGATTTGGCGAAAGTTGCTTGGGGTAGAAGAATTTTGGTCGATGTACTGTTCATGAACATACTATTAGTATTCATAGTTTCACCAAAAACAGCCTTTGGCAGCTGAATACTTGCAGAGCTATTAGTATCTTTAAACATTTTTTCGGTGTTTTTGGTCTTAGCGAAGGTGGCATTATTTAGGATGGCCTGACCAATCCCACTGCTTTCAAACATAGATCTAGTATCTTCGGCTTCACCGATAATCCAATCGGAAAAATTAACTTGGTTTAATGATTTGGTATTACGGAAGGCATAGGCGAGATTTTTAGCGTGATTTACGATGTTGGCGAACTTCTCAACGGTCTGGACCGTGGAATTTTCGAAGATGGATTCAGTACTTTCGATCGGGGAATCTTTGAGATATTCAAAGAAGTCAGAAGCTTCGAAGGAGCTGTTGTTATATGCGATAGTATTGTGGAATAGATGGTCGAGATTTTTGACTTTCTTAAAATTTAGCGTAGATTTATTACGGCCGTCGGCAAAGCCAAAGCCCGCATAACTACTTACCCCACCGAGACCGGCATACATATAGGAGAGGTCTTCTGGAAAGACTAATTCTGTAGCATTACTCCAGATACATAGCTCATCCCAGCTGCTGCGATAACCACCAAGATAAACTTCCGCATCAGAATCTGGTACAGAAATGACTGAGGTGCGTTCTTTGGTGATGTTGTCACTGCATTTATTTCTACCTACAGTGATATTGAGAGCTGGCCAGGGGTCGTCTGGCGTGGTGGTAAGCGGATTATCGA
>CALIXG010000087.1 GCA_938046495.1 uncultured Candidatus Saccharibacteria bacterium
GGTCAGCGAGGTTAGCTTGTCGGACCATCATTTGCCACATCTCACGACGTGCGATGGTGGGGGCGAGATTTTTGATCTCGATGTTTTGATAATCGGGCTTAGGAGATTTCTTCGCGATAGGTTTTAGAGTAGTGCGATGAATCAAATTAATTCCGGTGGCGGCAAGGGTCTTGAAGGAATATGGTACATTGATTGCAATAGCCATATCTTCCCGACCGTGCATAGTTTGGACGACTTTAATACCGTATTTTTTGGCGAGTAAAAGACCAGCCATGCTAGTGGTAGCTTCATAATGGATGTGAAAAAGGTCAAAAGTTTCAGCGAGATTCGGGTATTTCTGTTCAATAAAACGCGTGACGTATTTTGTCCATTTGGAAAAAGGGGCGCCGTTGACTAGAAATTTGGCAGTCGGGACGAGAATGATGTTGGGATCTTGGTTGGCGCCAAATTTAGTGAGCGGATTTAGGTAATCTTTTTGGGTGCCAGGACAAAAAATCGTGACTTGGTGGCCAAGTGCTTCCAAACTGGTTTTTTGGGCACGAATAGAGGACGGAATGCCACCAGGAATGCCAAGAAAAACATCGGTGAAAATCGCGATATGAAGTTTAGAGTGAGGGTTTGACATGTTTTTGTGATATTTTATCTCATATATGAGATATTTATTTAAAGTAAATCTTTAGTGCGATTGATGGATTTGCGTGGTCCATTCTTGCGGTCATTATGGAAGGAGAATTTAAGTGGGGTGCCGAGGAATGGGAATTTTTCACGAATACAACGCTCGAGATAACGTTTGTAAGACCAGTGGAGGAGTTCCATTTCACGACCATGAATGACAAACCATGGTGGGCAGGTGTCGGTCTGGGTAATGTATTGGAGTTTTGGATGGGTATTTTTCAAACCAGCTGGCGGATGAGAAATTACTGCTTCGTTTAGAACTTTGTTTAACTCAGAAGTCTTAAGTTCGGTGTGGCGAGCCAGGTCAACTTCGGTAATAAGCTCAAATAATTTAGTGACATTTTTGCCAGTTTCGGAGCTGGTAATAATCACCGGAGCAAAAGATAAGAAATTGAAATCGTGCTCTAAGTTATCAAGAATATTGTCAATTTGAGAAAGTTCCGTTGGTTTGGACTTGTCGGAAATTGTTGAAACTACAGGGTTAGAATTGTCGAGCAGGTCTGACTTAGTGATGACTAGGATGACGCTTTTACCGGCTTCGATGATTTGGCCAGCGAGGGATTGATCGAGTTTAGAATGTGGCTCGGTAGAATCGACAAGTAGTAAACAGATGTCGGATTCTTCGATGGCGGAAAGGGTGCGAATGGCAGAAAATTTTTCAATACCAACTTCGCGCTTGCCAGGTTTGCGGAGACCAGCAGTGTCGAGAAACTCAATGGTCTGACCTTTGAATTTAAGTTCGAGACGATTGATATCGCGTGTGGTTCCCTGCTTGGAGCTGGTGATAGCTTGTTGTTTTTGGCCGAGGCGATTGAAGAGGCTGGATTTACCAACATTTGGGCGGCCGATGAGAGCGACCTTAATGGCGGTTTCGGTTTTTTCATCCGAATCAGCCTCATTGGTATTTGGGTAAGAATTTAATTCGCGATAAATACGGGATTTGAGGTCTTTAATTCCCTGTCCGGTAGTGGCAGAAGTTTGATAGGTTTCATCTGCTTTTATACCAAATTTGATATATTCGGCAAAAGGTAGGGATTCTTTGAGATCTGATTTATTGAGTACTAAAAGGACTGGCTTGCGAGATTTAAGAGCCATGCGAGCAATATCTTTGTCGCGGAAATCTGGATATTTGGTAGAGTCGACGGTTAATAAAATTAAATCTGCAGAATCGATAGCGTCTTCGATTTGATCCTGGATGGAAGCTTCGAAATCATCTTCAGGATTTTTCAAACCAGCAGTGTCAATAAGAGTAAAAGCTTGATCAATAGTCGCTACTACGCTGTCACGAGTCGTGCCTGCCTCACGCGCAACAATGGCGATATTTTTGTGTGCCATGCGATTTAATAGGCTGGATTTACCAGTATTGGTTTGGCCGATGAGAGCGACAATTGGAAGCTTTTTCATGTGTTATATTATAACATCGAAAATAGAGTCTGTAAAGAAAAAACCTGAGTTAACATCTCAAGTGCAACACTAAGCAATAAAAAGAGACATCAATCTAATGCCTAACTATAATCATCGTATTATCGTCATAGGCAGAAGAACGCTTAATTTCATCATATTCAGCTTGGGTATAGTAGCCAGAAACTCGTTCTTCCCCACTATCGATAGGCTCATCTAAACCATCCTCATATTCGGCAATTGCGCGACGAATTACTGGGTTTGAGGCGTGGTAGTGTGACATGGCTGGCGGAATAAAGAATCCATCCATATCTTCACATTCTTGAATATCTTTAAATCGCTCGTCGGTAGACGGTCGAAATTCAAACGTATGGACATCTTCTAGTAATGCCTTAGCAAGAGCAACTGGACGACCGGTATACTCTTCAGAAATTATATCCCAATCTGCAAGATCTTCCGTAAATACGCGAGCCGTCTTAGCGCTACGACTCATAGCCTTATTCAAGAATAGTGCAACATCAAAAGAGCCGATATATTCTGGTTGTTCCATATCTTCAATGAGAGGAATAGAGTCTGAGATTTGCGAGAATACGCTCCTCATCATTAAAGCTTTCAGAAACAGCCGACTACTTATGTCATCACCGTCATAAGGATGCTCAAAAAATGTAGGGCGAATAATGTTCTCTTGGAAGTCATTATAAGCAAAATCACTAACAATGAGTTTGCCATCTTTAATCAAACTTTGATTGACTGTAAAATCACGAGTTCTAAAATAGTGGTCTAGAGTATCATTCCTGACGCCATGATCAAAAGTATAGTCATCTGGCATAAACTTGCGCGAGAGCTCGTCTAGATTATCATAATCAACCTCGCTATTACCCTCTTCATCAGTAATGTTTATAAGATCAATATCGCGGATAGGTTCACGCTCACCAGTTATAATTTCTCTTGCTATACTACGAGCCACGCCGCCCATAACGGCAACGCCATGCGGTAATTCGCTGAGGAAAGAATAACGATCTAATATTTCCGCCGGTAAAGGAATCTCTTGGAGTGTTAATTTTTCTTCATCGAAGTCAACACGTTCCTCGCCATAATGTCGCTCCTCATATTCACTATAGTAATCGTCATCATCATAACCATCTTCTTCGCCATAATCATCATCGTAACCATCCTCGTAATCATCCTCCTCGTCGTACTCACCGTCGTCGTAATTATCCTCTTCGTAATATTCATCGTGGTTAGTATCGCCCTCTTGTTCGCCAGTAATGCGAGATAAGCCACTGACGGCCAATTCTGCAATATCTGGATCAGATTCTTGCTCATTTTCAAACGATTCTGGATTACTACGCAAAAACTCACTCATAAATAAACCTCCGAAGAAGTTTTTATTTTAATAATCATAATACAATTATACTATTTTTAGAGATTTCTAGAACTTGGAATCTGAGTTAATATCTCAAGTGTTACACTTGATGGGTTAGAGTAGCAAGCTGAATTTAGCATATAAATATAAGGCTTATTATTACAATACATTGCTTAGAATAAGTAGCCCCTGTTGATTTTTTGATTGGGATTAAAAGGATGGTGCTTTGATGCACTGTTCAGTGAAATAGAGTTTTGATAAGCAATTTTAATGCTAATTTTTGATTTTGTTTATGGTAAAATAAAGGTATGTCAAAAATCACTTTCTCTCTTAATTTTTTGTGGGTACATTTTCGAAGGAACTTTACTTTCCTATTAGGATTTTGTTTGTCGATTTTTATTTTTAATTTTAATTCTGTTTCTGTTTTTGCTCTGTATACTCCGACACTTTCTGCTTCGGTAGATAATACTGCAGCTTCGGTCAATGGAAACCAAGTAATAAATAGCGCGCATAAAACCACAGAAATTCCTTTGAATCTTACGGTAAACACAAATAACAAGACTGGCTATACGGCAACTTTGAATTCAGAGACCGATGAAACAGCACTAGTGAATAGCGATTCTACAAATGGTGCGAAAATTAATTCAGTTAGTGCAAATTTATCATTAAATAATTTACCAAATAATACTTGGGGCTACAAGCTCGGTGCATCCACGAGCTATGCACCGATTCCAGCTTTGTCTGCACCAGCACAAATTATCCAAACCGCAGGGAAGACTAACGGAAGTGAATCAAACCAGCTGAACATTGGTATGAAATTAGCGGATAATCTAGAATCAGGGAATTACACAAACAAATTAATCTTATCGTTTGTTTCGAATCCATATCAGCTACGTGCAATGATGACGAATGGCCCGGATTTTAATACCAGAGTAGGGAATTTAGATCCGAACCCAACTTACTTCTCGGGTTCTGGATGGTCAATGCCGACTAAGGAACATATCAAGAGCTTCAAAAGGAGTACTGTAGCTCCAGCTAATTCTGTGACGACAATTAATATTGAAGATCCGGATTTATCAGATTATGAAATTAAAGCTTGGTATAATGCGGCTGACCAAGCGGTTTATTATTATACTGAACCGAATGCGGTGTTTCTAAATGGGAATTCAGAGGCGATGTTCCGGTGGTTTACAGGAATGGAGACGATTGACTTAGCTAGTTTCAACACGAGTGAAGTAACCTCGATGAATACGATGTTTTATATGATGAATAGTTTAAAAAGTATTGATGTTTCCGGATTTAATACTTCAAAAGTAAATGATATGAATTCGATGTTTGATCAAACTGGTGTGATTGAGGAGTTAAATTTATCAAGTTTTGATACATCGAATGTTACTGATATGAAATGGATGTTTTTTGGATTGAATAAATTAAAGAAATTAAACCTTACAAATTTCGATACAAGTAAAGTCACTAATATGTATGCTATGTTTGAACAGATGGCAGATGTTAGTGAGATAAAATTTGGATCGAATTTTAATACTAAGAATGTGGTGAATATGGGAAGAATGTTTGCGGTGAACCCGTCTATTCAGAGGCTAGATCTATCGAGTTTTAACACGAGCAAGGTGACTACTATGAATGACATGTTTAACCTAATGATATCTCTGACGCAGATTAATTTTGGAGCAAATTTTGACACGAGCAATGTGACGGATATGACTGGTATGTTTTATCAGTCTACAAGTTTAGTGAATTTGGATTTGTCACATTTTAATACGAGAAAAGTAAAATCAATGAATAGTATGTTCTCGCAAATGTCTGGTTTAATAATTTTGGATATTTCAAACTTTGAAACGCCGAGTCTGGAAGACGCTGGCAGTATGTTCGCAATTGATCCAGGTTTTTCGGATAACCTTGAGAAGATTTATGTGAATCAGGATTTTGATACCTCGAAATTAACGACTTCGGCAAATATGTTTATTAGGAGATATAAACTTAGGGGAGGGAATGGTTCATATCTTTCTAATCCTGCTACGGCGGATTTGGCTTGGCTGCGCGTGGATCGCCCGGGAGTGCAAGGGTACTTCACGAGAAAAAGTTAGTTATTTGATTAGATGTGAAACGAGGGAATCGAGCTTAAAATATTGATTATGGGTGTCGAATTTGATTATCGGGCCGAAAATGGTTTTGTTCGGTTTTTGTTCGGTTTTGGGGTAGAAGTAGAGAAGAGCTCGATTTTTCATTAATATTACAAAATCAAGTATCAGGGGAGAGCGGGCCGGGAATTAGCCGGGAACAGAGAAGAAAAAGCTAGAGAGAGGGAAATACAAAATTTAAATTTTTCCGTGAAATTTGGTGCAAAATACATATTTCACAAGAAGATTTCACTTAGGTCAAGTGGCTTAACAGGGGTGGCGGGGCTTGAGCGATTCTGAAGCTCTTCTCTGAAGGCCCAGAATTATTGGAATTAACCTGTGTATTTTGAAATAAGATAGGTGGATTTACCCCTGTTAAATGATAATTTAAGTGGATTTTCGAACGCGTACGGAGCAATTCTCGGACTTTTAGAAGAGCTTTTGGAGTTTATTTTAGGAGTATTTGATTGGGGCTGAGCCGATGAAGGTGAGCTGGGAGAAAAATATCTGATGATTCTCTGTCTTCGTATAGAAAACTGGTGGATCTGCATGATTATTTATATATGGGTGGATTCGCTTCTTTATTGTCGTAAAATAGTTATTGTGCGACATTAAGAATCTAAGAAAAAGATGGGTAAACTATCGTCTAAATTAACTAATAAAATATCTCGCTTATGCTAAATTAGTGATTTGGAGGCTTTTAGACGGTCGTAGACGCGGTTCTGGGTGCTCGGATGAGTATTTTATCGTCTTGCAGAAAAAGTCTCGTATGGCGACTCATATGGTCTGATTTTTAATTTAGAGTAATTCTCCTGCGGGATTTGAACTTTGGTCAACTAGTGCAGATTTTTTATTTTATATTAGATAAAAACTTTGATTGACAGAGAGGGAAATGTCGGACAGATTGAGACAGTACTGGGCGTTTTAGAGGTGGAAAGGTTAATTATCATGTGTTGCCAGGGGGCTGAGGGGTCTTTTTGTGGCGAGAAACAGAGAAATAACAGGGGTGAAACAGAGGTAAAATATGGGTGAAGCAAGAGGTGAGGACGGGTGCTAATAGGGGTGGTGTAGATATTAAACAGGGTTGGATAAGTGTAAAGAAGAAAAATAAGCCCTGTTAGGGCTTATTTTTAGTTGATTGGGGTAGGTTTCGGACCGGAGACAGGATTTGGTTTATTTCCCTTTTTCTTGAAGTTATTGCGGCTGCGAAAATTGCGGTTTTTGAAGTTGCGATTCCCTTGCGGCTTAGTGTGGGATTCGTGGGTACCGCTGTTTTGATTTGGTAACGATGTGGATGGAGCTGGATTTAAGGCGTTTTCAGGCATCTGAACGTGATTTTCGGCTGATTCTGGTTGACTAGTCGTCTTTGAATGTGGGGCTTGTCCTGAGGCCTCTGGTGAGGTCTGTGCGTCATTTGTAGTAACAGGGGAATTAATAGAGGTGGAAACAGGGGTGGAGGTAGGGGCAGAGTTTTTGGCTGATACAGAGGTAGAAGCTCCGTGATTAACGAAAAGGGGAGTATTTCCCTGTCCTTGGTTTTGGGTTGTAGGTTGACTTTGAGGTTCGGAATGAGTTTGAGTAGAGTTTTTTGCTTCTAGAATCTCTTTAAGGTCCTTGAGCCCTGGTTTGGCTTGATTGGTGACGGAGTTTGGTGAAAACTTTTTAGTGTCGAAAGGTTTGGCCGACATGGAAGGTTTGCCATTGATGAATGTCAAAGTTGGAAGATTCTCGCGAGGGGCTTTGTCGGTTGGTTGGCGGCCAGAATTAGAGAGTTCCTGCTTGTATTTTTCACTTTGTTCGATAGTTTCACGAAT
>CALIXG010000088.1 GCA_938046495.1 uncultured Candidatus Saccharibacteria bacterium
GCGTTAGTTGAAGAACCGTTATTCACTAGCGCTGTTTCATCGGTCTCTGAATTTAAGGTTGCTGTGTAGCCAGTCTTATTATTTGTATTTACTGTAAGATTTAGAGGAATCTCGGTAGTTCTATTCGTACTATTTATTACCTGATTTCCATTGACTGAAGCGGCAGTTTGATCTATTGAAGCTGATAGTGTTGGCGTAAATAAAGCAAACGTTTTATTACTAAAAGCTAAATTAAAGAATAAGATGGAGGCCAGAAGTAAGCCGAAAATCTTTAATTTTCTATTAGACCACCCCCTATGAGGTTTTCGTAATTGTATTTTTTGGCCTCCCATATATATTTATATTACCATAAACGTGATGATTTTTATGGTTTTTGGGTGAAATAGCCCGGTGCGCCAGCGCGATCGATACGAAGCCAAGTCTTATCAGCAATTGATGGATTCGCAAGGAAGGAGCCATTCCCACCACGTAGCTTTTTACGACTAGAGAAGATTCTTGCAAAGCCATTATTTGGAACTTTCGATACATCGAAATCGCGAGAAACATAGATTCTTTGGAGATTATTACTTTCAATAGTCGAGCCAAAAATACCAGACAACTTCTTAACATTAGAAGTATTAAAAGTGCTAAGATCTAGTTCAGTGATACTATTAACATTAAAGAACATCATTTCCATATCGGTGACGTTGGAAGTGTCGAAGTGTGGCCCAAAAGTTAAATTAGTAAGACTGTTAGCACTGTAAAACATCATACTCATGTTATTCACTCTCGAGGTATTAAAGCTAGTTAGGTCAAGATTTTGGATTTTGCCGACATATTGGAACATACTTGCCATAGAAGTGACATTGGAGGTGTCGAAGCTGGATAAATTCAGCTCTTCAAGCTCGAACATATAACCAAACATATTAGCCATCTGGGTCACTTTAGAGGTATTAAATTGGGAAAGATCCAAATGTGTTATTTTACGATCATTAAAAAACATATTATGCATAGTCACAACATTGGAAGTATTAAAATTATGTCCAAGATTAAGATTAGTGAGATTCAGCATGCCACTAAACATGCTAGCCATGTTGATACCTTCACTGGTATCAAAAGTCGAGACATCAAGCGAAGTGAGGCTTGTGCAGGTATTAAACATATAAGTAAAATCTGTTACTTTTCTAGTATCAAAACTCGAAAGATCAATTTTCTGCAGTAGATTACAATTATTAAACATACTATTCATATTAGTGACATTACTAGTCTGAAAATTAGGGCTTAAAATAATCTTTTTTACCTTACTCATACCACTAAACATCGCACTAGTACTAATCACTTTTCTGGTATCAAAATTCGAGAGATCAAGTTCATCCAGAAGGATGCAATTTGCAAACATGTAGGCCATACTTGTAACGTTTGAGGTCTTAAACTTATCACTGATTTTAAAATCGGTCAGTGAGCGGAGATTACCGAATATGGAGGACATATTGGTAACGTTAGAAGTATCAAAATTACGAATATCTAGACTAGTGAGCTTGGCAGCGCCATTGAACATAGCTTGCATATTGGTAACCTTAGTCGTATCAAAACTCGAAACATTCAGACTAGTGAGATTACCACAATCCTTAAACATTTCCTGCATATTAACAACATTAGCAGTATTAAAATTCCCTAAATCTAGTGATGTAATATTACTTGCACCGCTAAACATATTGCCCATATCGGTAACTTTAGAGGTATCGAAATGCGAGAGATCAAGATTTTGCAAAGAAGAATCGCCCATAAACATACGAGAGAAGCTTATGACATTTTTGGTTTTGAAACTAGAAATATTGAGGTTTTTCAGTGATGACATATAGGCAAACATACTAATCATCGTGGTTACACGGGAGGTTTTAAAGGTAGAAAGATCAAGATTTACCACACTCCTGGTGTTATAAAACATAAAAGACATATATTTTACATAGCGCGTATTGAGTCCAGATAGATCAATATCGGTAATATTAACGATATTATAAAAAATTTGACGCGAATCATCATTCATGTAGACACGATCATTGTCACAATAGTAATAAACTGTCTTGTCAGCCGGGTCAAACCAAGCTAAAATTTCATAACTCGACTCATCTGCATCCTCGATATTAATCGTCTTCATAGCGGCAGATGGTGCGGTCGGACTTCGCTTAAAAGCTTTAATGGCCTGCAAATTAGTGCCAGCAAGAAGTGCCGTGCGAGCGATTTTCTGGTTTAAGTCTGGACCCTTGGTGAGAGTAGCATTAGTACTGGCATTATTATTCGAAATAACCGAAATCATGAGCGTGTTTTTATAATTACCGCTCAAAAGATTAGTACCCAGATTGATACCAATAGTAATATTCTTAACTTCATTACCTTCAGTTTTTTCTTCAGAACTAAAAAGGTTCGTCGGACTGGTAACTGGGCTAATTGGGCGAAAATTAGTCTCATCATCTATCTTATAGCCCCAAGTCCTAGCAGGAAAATTACTTAAGGTATCGGCATTAGGAATTGAATTAATTTTATCAGTAACGGCAGAATTTGGACTAATAAGTGAAGTATTATTAGAATCAGTACTCATAAGCACGCGGTAGCCACTTTTATCATTGGAATTGATGATTAGTTTCGTGGCCGCTTCCTGAAGCTGTGGGTTCGCGGAATAATCATCACTACCACGAAATATTACTAATGACTGATTAAGAGCTGCTGACAAAGACGGTGTAAAGAGGGCGTAAGTATCTCGTGAGAACGCAAAAAATAGGCTTAAGATAGAGCAAAGTATAATAAATAGCAGATACTGGCTTTTTTACCAAGCATGAAGACATTGCAGCTTATTCTTTTGATTACTCAGCATGAATATAATTTTAACATAAAAAGAATAGCATTTTCAACCAAACCATTAGTTTAATTTAGATATTATTTTTTGGTAAAATAACCCGGAGCGCTTGGTGGATTATCATTGCGGAACCACGAGCGCACGGCCTTCGATGGGTCAGCCAAGTGAGAACCTTGACCACCACGAAGCTTAAGGCGATTTTTGAATACATCTTTAATACTATCACCAGGCACTTCATTCTCTATTTTGTCATTATAAAAGGATTGCCAATACGGATATTCAGTGAGCTTAAATTCATTAGTGGTATAGATTTTCTCCAGCTGATCACGAGACGGGTCATCGATGGCAAACATTCCAGCCAGACTGAAGGTTTTTTGAATATCCACTTCGCCAAGATCAATGCTCTTTAGGCTATAGGTATTGTGGAACATATAATCTAAATTATTAGCCATCTCAAAGCTGAAATCTGGACCTAATTTTAGATCAGAAAGCGCCTCCATACCGTCAAACATACTGGTCATATCGGTGGCCTTTCGACTATTAAAGTTAGTGAGGTCGAGTTTGGTA
>CALIXG010000089.1 GCA_938046495.1 uncultured Candidatus Saccharibacteria bacterium
ATTGCGACTATCTTCATTCAAATACACCTTCTCTGTTTCAGCATAATAGTAAGCGGTTTTGTCGGTCGAATCTAACCAAAGTTTAATTTCACATTCAGACTCTTCATCTTCAATATTTACGGCATTCATAGAAGCGGCTGGTGCTACGGTACTCTTCTTAAAGTGCTCGATTTCATTTGTCGCGGTTTCCAAGTCTTTTAGTTTTTCATTAAAATCAGGACCCTCCGTCATAACGGCTTTTGGCGTGTATGGATTAGAAACTACCGAGATAATGAGCTTGTTTTCATAATTACCAGGCTTAAGACTGCTATCTAATTTCATACCAAGCTTAATGGTGTGGTTCTCTTCGCTGGTAGATTTTGCGGTAGTATGAATAAGATTAGCTGGTGCGGAAAGTGCTGGAATAGGATTAAAATTAGTATCTGCATTGAAACTATAACCCCAGGTATTAGCGGGAAGATTTGAGAGAGAAGATACCGAAGAGATGGAGCTGATTTTTGTGTTAATGGCAGGATTGGTATTTAATAGAGCCGTTTCCTCGGTCTTAGAACTAATCGTAGCGGTATAGCCAGTCTTATTAGTAGTTTTCACTTTTAGATTGATTGCATGTTCAGCAGTCTCATCGCTAGATTCAATAACCTCAGTACCATCTATTGAAGCGGTAGATTCACTAATAGAAGCTGAAAGTGTAGCTTTATATTCCGCAAAGGAATTATGGCTAAATGTAAAATTTAATAAAACCGACACAAGACCGATGAGGAACATAAAAATAATGCTTTCCGGTCTACGGCTTAAGATATTAGACTTTTCTCTCTTCATGATATTTTTATTTTAGCATAAAAGGAATAAACAGGAAATCGTATCATCACTACCCAAATCAGATCTATTCAAAAGACTATGGCAATACCACCCAAGTCGAACCGATACAGAATGGGTTCCCTGTACCTGAAACATAAGTACAACCAGCTCTCACCGTCAAACTCGGTCTTCGGTAAAAAATCCCTTCGCTACCATCCGTTTCCATTGCCGATATCACAAACTTTTTCGATGTATATATATGCTCCAGATGATCTACTTGGTCATGACCATATATATCGGCTCTTCCTAATCCAAACATATATCGAAAATCCCGTACACTACTTGTATCAAAACTTGCGATATTAAGATTTTTCAGACCTTCCATACCACCAAACATCCCATTCATCGTCGTCACGTTACGCATATCAAAACTTGGCAAACTCAATTTTTCTATTATCAACATCGAATTAAACATGTTCGACATATCCGTCACTTTCGAGGTATTAAAATTATTCAAATTCAGTGTCGTAATTTTTGCTAATCCACCAAACATGTGGGCCATATTGGTCACATTACTCGTATCAAAACTCGAAACATCCAAGCTTTCCAGCGCCCACATATTACTAAACATTTTCTCCATCGTCGTCACCCGACTAGTATTTAAGTGCCCTAAATTAAGTGTTTTTAATTTATGCGTCTGAGCAAACATAAAACTCATATCAGTTACATTACCAGTATTGAAGTTGGAGAGATTCAGTGAAGTGAGACTAGACATGCCATAAAACATAAAGCCCATATCAGTTACCCTAGAAGTATTAAAATTGGAAAGATTAAGAGCGGTAAGATTTTTTATATTAGAAAACATGTCGTGCATATCCGTCACCTTCGATGTATCGAAATTAGAGAGATTGAGGGTAGTGAGATTATACATATCAGAAAACATAAGGTTCATGTACATTACCTTCGAAGTATTAAAATTGGAAAGATCAAGGGTGGTGAGATTACGCACATCAAAAAACATAGAGCTCATATCCTCTACTTTCGAGGTATCGAAATTAGAGAGATCAATAGTGGTGAGATTGATCATGCCACGAAATATAGAGTCCATATTCATCACCTGGGAAGTATCAAAGTTGGAAAGGTTAAGCAGTGTAAGGCTAGATGCATTAAAAAACATATAGCTCATATTCGTTACCTGTGAAGTATCAAAGTCAGAAAGATCTAGTGTGGTAAGGCTAGACATATTGCGAAACATAGAGTTCATATCCTCATTCAAATATACCTTCTCGGGTTCAGTATAATAATAAGCTGTTTTATCAGTCGGGTTTAACCAGAGCTTAATTTCATAATCAGATCCTTCGTCTTCAATATTTATCGTATTCATGGAGGCGGTTGGCGCTACCGTGCTCTTCTTAAAGTGCTCGATTTTATTTGTCGTAGTTTCCAAGGCTTTTAGTTTTGTATTAAAACCCGGGCCTTCAGTCATAATAGCTTTTAGCGTATCTGGATTAGAAACTACCGAAACCACCAACTTGTTCGTGTAGTTCCCTGATTCAAGATTATCAGACAATTTCATGCCAATTTTAAGCCGGATCGACACAGTCCAATAGGTCCGCATTGTGGTTTTAAAAATTTGTGCTGGCGCAGACAAGGCCGGAATCGGAGCATAGTTCATGGACGTACCAAACTCATAGCCCCAAGTATTATTTGGGAAGTTATTTAAGGATAAGTTCGTGCTAATCGAATCGATTTTCGCACCAGAAGTAGAGCCTGCATTAGTTAGTGCGGTATTTTCTGTTTCAGTACTTAAAGTCACTGTATAGCCCGTGCGATTATTCGAATTTACCGTAAAATAAAATGGAATTTCTGTAGTTTTATCTGTGGAATTTATCACCTGGTTACCGTTCACCTGAAGATTAGCTTGATCCACCGAAGCGGATAAGGTCGGAACGAAGAGAGCAGAAGCATTATTAGTGAGAATGAGATTCGAAAAAGAAATTAAGGCCAAAAACAATCCGAGAATTTTTAATTCCCAGCTAAACCACCCCCCCCCATGAGGTTTCGTATTTGTGATTTTTGGCTAATCATATGTATACTATTTTACCATAAACGAGATAGATATTTTATGGTTTTCTAGTGAAGTAACCCTGCACGCCCGGACGATCCACGCGGAGCCAGGATTTATTAGCAGTGGATGGATTTGTAAGATATGAACCATTTCCACCGCGGAGCTTCTTGCGGTTCTTAAACATTTCTGAAAAGTTTGTAAGTTTAGCGGTATTAAAATCATTGTTTACATATATTTTTTCTAGTTTATCTGAAAGTTTTTCACTATCATGAAGAGAAAACATGGAGTCCATATTTGTTACCTTCGAAGTATCGAAATTTGAGAGATCAAGGGTAGTGAGACTAGACATGCCATAAAACATAGCCTGCATACGCGTCACCTTAGAAGTATCGAAGCTGGAGAGATTGAGGGTGATGAGATTAGACATATTGTAAAACATAAGACTCATATTTGTTACCTGGGAGGTGTCAAAGTTAGAGAGATTAAGAGTGGTGAGACTAGAAATGCCATAAAACATAGCACCCATATCCGTCACTTTAGAGGTATAAAAATTGGAGAGATTGAGGGTGGTGAGACTAGACATGCCATAAAACATATAACCCATATCTGTCACCTTGGAGGTATCGAAATTGGAGAGATTAAGAGTAGTGAGCCTAGACACACCAAAAAACATAGAGTTCATATTCGACACCTGAGAAGTGTCGAAATTAGAGAGATTAAGTGAAATAAGTCTATATGTGTAATTAAACATATAGCTCATATTTGTTACATTAGAGGTGTCGAAATTAGAGAGATTAAGAGTGGCGAGATTAGACATGTCAGAAAACATCTGGCTCATATCCGTTACCTGAGAGGTGTCAAACTTGGAGAGGTCAAGCGAAGTAGGGTTAGACATGCCACGAAACATAGCGTGCGCATCCTTATTTAAATAAACTTTCTCCGGCTCAGCATAATAATAGGCTGTCTTATCGGTCGAGTCTAACCAGAGCTTTATTTCATAATCGGAGTCCTCGTCTTCAACATTTACTGCATTTATGGAGGCAGCTGGCGCAACTGCACTCTTTTTAAAATTAAGGCTTTTGTTTGTGGCGGTTTCGAGAGATTTTAATTTTGTATTAAAATCCGGACCTTCCG
>CALIXG010000090.1 GCA_938046495.1 uncultured Candidatus Saccharibacteria bacterium
GACTTGTTCGCTCGTCTTCACTGAGCGGTCAAAGTAGAACACTAAGAAGAGAATTGAAACGCTAACGATTAAACCTGCCGCGAAAGCTATAATTTCTTGGCGCACAATTTTAATATTGGCCGGCTCCGTCGGCGTGACGGCTGAGTCGAGCACGTTAATATTACGGTCATTATAAATCTTAGCGATTTCCTTCACGAAATGCTCGGCAATCTTATTCGTCATCTTTGTGGCAAATTCAGCATCGCGGTCCGTCGTAGTAATATTAATGATTTCCGTACCCTTAATTGCGGAAACCTCAATCATGTCAAGCATATCACTGTAGGTCAACTCGGTGCTCATATCGTTTTTGACCTTATCAAGTACGCGGTGTGATTTGACTACTTGAGTATAAGTATCGATGAGGTTTTTATTGGTTGCAACTTCGCCCGGCAGGTTTGCATTAGATTTATCCGAACTTACGATCACCGTAGCGGTCGCTTCGTATTTTGGCTTTTGCATAAAAAATACATAAAAAGATCCTAATCCAAAAATTAGGGCAAAAATTATCAGCAAAATATGGAGCTTAGCCTTAAAATAGGCGAACATTTCTCCGAGGTTAATCTCATCCATGCCCTGTTTATACCATATTTTGTGTAAAAAATAAATATCAAACAATAAAATAGCTGTATTTGTCAATAGCCATAAGCATCTTCAAAGTGCTTGTCAATGCCTAAAATTTGCCAAAAATAAAATATTTGATAAAATTAATTCTATTGCACTTTTTAGTCACTCGGTGGCTGATGGGGGCTAGGTCGTGTGCAATGATTATTAAGGAGATGCATTCGTAAATATGCGTAGACTTAAACGTGAATCTTCGCGCAAAAAGTCGAAAATTCCTCCTGCCCCATGGCAAGAGTATATCGAATATTAGTCTTGAATAGTCAAAATTCAATTTTAAGGATTAATATTTGAGGACAAATATCGCTTTCCGGCGATATTTTTCTTGATTTTATAATTTGAAAAGTTGACAAGTTTATTATGTTATAATAGAGACTATGAGAAAACTGTCTGGAGAACTAAAACAACAAATCAATCAACATGTTACGGTCTCTGGTTGGGTAAATTCCAGGCGTGATCACGGTGGATTAATCTTTATCGATTTGCGTGACCACGAAGGGATTATTCAGCTAGTGATCACCCCGGAAAATGCCGAAAATTTTGCCATCGCCGAAAGTTTACGCGATGAATTTGTCATTTCTGCTACTGGTCTAATTCGTGAGCGCGATCCGGCTCTGCGTAATCCACATATTGCTACCGGTGATATTGAATTGGTCGTTGAATCCCTTACACTGCTAAATCGTTCCGAACCTTTACCAGTTAATACCCATGATGATGGCGTAGAGTCTGGCGAAGAGCTTCGTCTTAAATATCGTTATCTTGATTTGCGTCGCCCAAGTATGTTGCATACGCTTCGTCGTCGTGCGGAATTTTATCATTTTATGCGTGATTATATGGAAGCGCACGATTTTATCGAAGTCACTACTCCAATTTTGGCCAACTCCAGTCCAGAAGGCGCACGTGATTTTCTCGTACCATCCAGACTCCGTCCAGGACAGTTTTATGCTTTACCTCAAGCTCCCCAACAGTTCAAACAACTTTTAATGGTGGGCGGGATTCCTCGTTATTATCAAATCGCCCCATGTTTCCGCGATGAGGATCCACGCGCCGATCGTCTATACGGTGATTTTTATCAGCTCGATCTCGAGATGTCTTTCGTGGAAGAGGGTGAAGTGGTTCGCAAAACTATGGAGCCATTAATTAAATCTTTGGTTACTGATTTTGCTCACAAGAAATTACTCTCAGAGGAAATCCCACGTATTCCATATCAGGAAGCCATGAATCGTTTTGGTGTGGATAAGCCAGATTTACGCTATGGCATGGAATTGATTGATTTGAAAGAAGCTTTAAAGGATACCGCCTTTAAGGTTTTCCAAACCGAATCCGTGAAGGCTATTTGTGTGAAAAATGGCGCCACTCTTTCGCGCTCTCAAATCGATAATTTCACTGAAAAAGCTCGTAAACTTGGTGCGGGTGGTCTGGCTTATATCATCTATGAAAATGATGAAGTTAAAAGTCCAATCGCTAAATTCCTCACTGAAGCTGAATTAACTAAAATTAAAGAACTCACCGGTGCTGAGAATGGCGATGCCGTGTTCTTCGGCGCCGATTCACTCGCAAAAGTGAATAAAGTGCTCGGCCAACTTCGTATCGCGTTTGCTGATCACTTTAATTTGAAGGACGATAATGTCGTAGCACTCTGTTGGATTGTCGATTTTCCATTTTACGAATGGGATGAAGGTAAAAATAAATTAGACTTTGGCCACAACCCATTCTCTATGCCAAAAGGTGGACTTAAGACCCTCGAAGCCGCTCAGACTGACGCGGAAAAGCTTGCCATTGTCGCCGACCAATATGATATGGTGATGAATGGTTTTGAAATTTGTTCTGGTGCCGTACGTAATCACAGTCCAGAAGTGATGTATAAAGTCTTCGGTATTCTCGGTTATGATGAGAAATATGTCGAGGCTCGTTTTGGCGGTATGTTGAATGCCTTTAAGTTTGGCGCCCCTCCACACGCTGGTTGTGCCTTTGGTATCGAACGCATTTTTATGGTTTTAAATGATAATAAAAATATCCGTGACATTGTAGCCTTCCCGAAGAACGGTTCGGGTGTTGACCTCATGATGAGTTCACCATCCTTCGTCGACTCAATTCAGCTCGAAGAAGCTCACCTTCAAATCGTGGAAGATGAGGAATAAAAACGAACTAAATTCCGACCTCGAAATTAAAGGAAATAAAAATCCGGCCATACGCCGGATTTTTTAGGTAGAATCTTTTAGAAGAGTAATAGTGCGGCGAAAATTCCAAGAGATAAAATCACACGATAAATACCAAAGCTTGGAATCGAATTTTCTTTCTTGAAGTATTTCATTACGATTTGTAGTGCGATCAAACCGGAGACGAAAGCTACTAAGTTTGAGAGTAAAAGCATACCTAAATTGCTGGTAATATAAGCTCTCGAAGAACTTGAAAGTAACGATTTGCCACAGACTGCAATCATGATTGGCAGACTTGCTAGGAAAGAATATTTGGCTGCCGACTTCGAATCGAGACCCATTACGCGACCAGTAATAATCGTCGAGCCAGAGCGGGAGACCCCAGGAATCAAAGCAAAAGTTTGCGCTAAGCCAATCGCTAGAGCGCGGCCTGGAGTTAATTCGTTTTCATTTTTTAGTTTCGATAAATGTGGCAACTTATTCACAAAAATCATGATTAAACCAACAAACCCCATCGCAAAACCAATCGTAGTGAGGCTTGAGAAGAATGGTAGTTTTTCGATTACTTTCGATAGTATCAAGCCGATGATGCCAGCTGGAATCGAAGTGATTAAAATATTTAGTGCCAGTTTATAATCTTTTTTCACAAATACACGTTGCAAAATTTCCCAAATCGTTTGGCGGTAATAGAAAAGTAACGCAAAAAGCGTGCCGAAATTAATTAATTCTAAGAAGAAATGAAAATCTTCCGCGCGTCCACCCGCACCCAAAATGCGCTGAGTGATTTCGAGATGTCCAGAGGAAGACACCGGAATAAATTCAGTAATACCTTGTACAAGACCTAAGACGGTCGATTCTAAAATGTTCATATTTTTATTATAGTCTCCGGCCCCCATCTTTACAATCTATGAAAATCATGTATAATATTTCACAAGTATATTAATCATTAAATCGTTTTAAACAGGAAACTATAATGCCGATTATCAAATCTGCAAAAAAGGCAGCTCGTCAAGCAGTCAAACGCACTGTAAAGAATCAACAGATTAAGAAGTTCATCAAGAACGCTCTTAAAGCTTTCAAAGCTAACCCAACTGCTGAAAATCTTTCCAAAGCTCAATCTGAATACGACAAGGCTGCAAAGAAAGGCCTCATCAAGAAGAATACCGCTTCTCGTCGTAAGGCTAGCTTGGTGAAAATTGCTAAGACCTCTAATGGCGCCAAGGCAGAAACTGTCAAAAAAGCTACCGCTAAGAAGACTACTGCAAAAAAGGCTGTCGCTAAAAAGACTACCGCTAAGAAGACTACTAAAAAAGCTGCTTAGTAAAAAGACCTCTCCGGAGGTCTTTTTTGATTTAGATTTTTTATTTTAGGAGCCAGTGAAATCCTTAGAAACTTTCAGTAGGAAATTTAGAATTCAGTAGAACCTTTAGAAATCCTCAGTAAAAACCCTTCGAGCAGTGTCCAGGGTTCTTTACTAAAATCCGTCGACTTCACCAAGACATCAATCTTCGCTAATTCCTTTAGAATCGCCCGGGCTTTTTTGGGATTTCGCTCTAGTAAATCACAAGCCTTTTTCGTCCAAGCTCCAATCGTGGCATAAGGATCGTTGTCTGTCTCGATTGCTTGCAGATTTTTTACCGCACGCCTGCCATCTGTCATCGCCAAATCGAAAATTCGAAATACCGCATTGCGATCCACCGTCTGTTCGGCTGCGGCAAAAGTTTCGAACTTAATCTCTTTATTGGTTTTCGCGAGCTTCACTAATTCTTTATAAACTGCCCCACGCTTATCTAATTTGGTTTCAAGCAATACAATTTTATGTGGCGTATCAATCAAGCTCGGCAGTTTCTCCGCCAAATCTTTTTTCAAAAATAAATCCTTGATCAAGATCCGACGTTCTGCTTCAAAAAACGTGACGCCGAGAAAAATCGATTCCAGCTCGGCTCGGTCAATATTATCCGCATCGATAATTTCGATTTTTTCGCCCAAAATCATCCGAGCTTTTTGTTCGGCTTTTTTGCGATCTTCGCCGTCGAAAATATAAATCATTTAGGTCCTAAAATTTCTTTTGACAATGCGGGCAAAGATGTGTGCCACGCCCCGCCACCTTAATTTTAATAATTTCCGTACCACATCTTTCGCATGGTTCGCCCTCGCGGCGAAAGACTTTGGCAAACTTGGTTAAATAATCACCCTTAGTCCCATCGGCTTTGACATAAGTTGCCATCGTGCTGCCACCGGAATCAATCGAATCTTGCATCACCGTGCGCGCGCCAATCAGAAGTTTATGAATTTCTTCATCACTCAAACTTTCCACAATACGCTCCGGATGGATTTTGGTAAAATAAAGAGACTCGTCGGCGTAGATATTGCCCAGGCCACAAATCACTGTTTGGTCTAGAATCGTCGGCTTAATCAAAGCTTTTTTATGTCGCATCAAATTCTTTTTGAACTCTTCATCCGTCATATCCCACGGCTCTTTGGCAAGCTTCTTGATAAAAGGCTCATTTTCTACTTCACTAGTTTCTAGTACTTTACAAAAACCAAATTTTCTCTGATCGTTAAAATAAAGCGTGCCGATTTGTTCTAGTTCACCAGAAGAATCTTTATCGCAAATTTCAAACTCCACTCGCGTTTGCTTATTCGGTAAACCTCCATAAAAACTTTCGCTAGGATGCCCGCCCGAAAAACCATCCTTGTCGAACAATTCCGTTTTAAAGTCACCTTGTGAAATCATCTTCACGAAATCTTTACCAGATTCGGTTCCTAGATTTCGATAAATTAATTGCCCGGTCATTCTCAGATGCACCATCATTGAAACGCCATTTTCGAAATCAAAAATCAAGGCTTTGCCAAATCGGCGCATGCCCAAAATCTTTTGTCCTTCGATTAATTCCTTTGGTCCATAAAAAGAGGAGAGGGAACTAATTTTGACTTTTTCCACAGATTTATGTTTAGTAAATTTCAAAACCCCTCTGAGGATTGTTTCAACTTCTGGTAACTCTGGCATATCTCTATTATAACCGCGTTGGTTTTCCTTGCAAGCCCAAGATGATTATGTTATATTTTAAGAGGAAAAGAGTCAAAAATGCAAACAAATAATCAAAATTCAAATTCACCTATTAATCCTAAGCTCGGTAGTAGTGTCACTAATGCCATTAAAAATGCCGAAGCTGGCGAGCTGCCGGCCCTTGATGATATTAGTAATATTACGAACCGGGTAGTCGAAAAAATCAAAGCCAGTGAAAATATTTTGATTGCGCTCTCCAAAAATCCGAATATCGACGAAATTTCCGCCGCACTTGGTCTTGCCATGATTCTTGACACCATGCGCAAGCATGTCACGGCCATCTTTTCCGGTCAGGTGCCAAATGTTTTGCAATTTTTGAAACCAGAAGAAACTTTCGAAAAGACTACTAATAGTTTGCAGGATTTTATTATCGCCCTCAGCAAGGATAAGGTTGACCACATTAGCTATAAAATCGAAGGTGATTTTGTCAAAGTTTACGTCACGCCATATAAGGCCACCATTGGCCAATCCGACCTCAGTATGTCTCACGGCGACTATAATGTCGATCTAGTAATTTGCTTTAATGTCATTTCCGGTGATGAAATCGATCCAGCGCTTTCCGAATATGGTCGCATCATGCACGATGCCACCGCGATCAATCTCACTGTCGATACTCCGGGTCGTTTTGCTGAACTTGAATGGCAGGACTCTACTGTTTCCTCTATCTCTGAAATGATTGTGGGTCTGGCCGATAAACTTGGACTAGCCAGTTTCAGTGAACAAGTTGCAACCGCGCTGCTCACTGGTATTGTCGCCTCTACGGATCATTTTTCTAATCCTCGCACCTCATCGAATACTATGTCGATTGCCTCGAAATTGATGTCCTTTGGTGCCAACCAGCAGCTAATTTCATCTCAAATTATGGATAAAATTAAAACTCCAGACGAAGCACAAGTTCCGGCCACTCCCGCTACTACTGGGCCGCAAGTCGCTGAAGCTTCTGTTGCACCAAATCCTCTGAGTGCCGAATCTCAAGTCGCTGAAGCTCCAATCGCGTCAAATCCTCCGGTTGCTTCTGTCGCTCCTACTATGCCTGCCACTTCTGTTGCTCCTGTCATCTCATCCGCTTCTGCCGAACTAGCTACGCCTACTGCTTCAGCGCCCGTAATGTCCACCCCGCTTTCGGAAAACGCGCTTGATTATATTGAAATTGAACCGAATCTTAATCAAACACTTGATGGTCAACCTCTTGAATCTCAGCCAGCTCCAGCTCTTCAATCTCTCGAGCTTCAGCCAGCTCCGGCTTATCAGGCTCCAATTAATCCAGCCGCCGCTGCCGCCTCTGCTGTAATGGAAAATAATTTCATCCAGAACCCTGAACCTAGCTTGCCTCAGCCAAATTACACTAATGAAACGCCAAATTATCAGGCGCCAGTCATGCCGACTCCCCCACTCAATTTTGCGCAAAACCTTGCGACACCTCAGTCAGTGTCAGCGTCATTTGCTACACCAAATGCACTCGATATGTCTGCCCCACTTTCTGCGCCAAATCCGCTCAATGCGCCGACTTCGCTTACTTCACAAGCTCCAGCTGTCGCTCCAGTTTCACAAGAGCAGCCAGTACAACTTGCTCAGCCAGTTCAGCTTATTCAACCAATGCAATATTCTGAGTCGTCCACCCCTATCCAACCAATGCAATTTACTCCCCCAGTAACCCAAGCTCAACCAATGTCATACATGGAACCGATGCAGCCTGCGCAGTTCACCCAACCGGTATCACCGGTTCCTCCAGCTCCAGTAATTTTTGATGCTGCCGCTATGCCAAATCAGTCGCTAGTCAGTGATCAAAATTTTGCTAATCCAAACTCAGCCGACCTGACGCAGTCAATGCCTCCAATGCCACCAATGCCGCCAATGCCACCAGAGGCTCCATCGACTCCAGATGTTGACTTCTTCGCTCAGGCCGCTGCTGCCACCGAGGCTGCCCAAGCTAATCCAGCTCCAATCAGCCCGGTGGCTTCCGGCCCGATTCCTGCCGACTTAGCTCCAGTATCGACCCCGGCCCCACTTACTACTCCATCTCCGTTTGAGACTCAAGCTCCACTTGAATCTCCAGTTTCAGCGGAAGCTCCAGCCGAGCCACCACTTCGCACTTTTGCTTCGGAATCACCGCTAATTTCCCAGCCAATCAATACTAATGCGCCAGCTCCTACCCCGATTGCTGAACCAGCTGCAATTTTCTCACCAGAAGAGCCAGTCGAGCCAGCCCCAACTAAAATTGACCCAACCGCCTTTCATATTCCAGGAATGTAAAAATGAACTCAGAACCAAATTTACCCGAGGCCAATCCTCAGCATAATCTACAGGCCAATCACCAGAATAATCTTCATACCGAAAAACCAGAACCATCCATTAATCTCGACCCGCGCCAAAATCCGGATATATTATTAATCGATAAACCGGACCAGATGACTTCCTTTGGCGTGGTTGCTCGGATTCGTCGTAAGCTCAGTGAACAAGAAGGGAAGAAAGTGAAAGTCGGCCACACCGGTACGCTTGATCCTTTTGCTACCGGGCTCTTAATTATTTTGACGCACAAGGCCACCAAACTTTCCGATACTTATTTGAAGCTCGACAAGTGGTATGAGGCTACTATCGAGATTGGCAAATCCAGCACCACGGGTGATCCCGAGGGTGAAATTACCACTCATGATGTTACTAAAATTCCGACTAGAGAGGAAGTTGAAGTTACTTGCCAAAAATTCCTCGGTCAAATCACCCAAACGCTTCCTGCTTTTTCGGCCATAAAGATTAATGGCAAGCGCGCCTATCAATTGGCTCGCGAAGGTAAGCAAATCGAAATGCCTTCCCGTCAGGTTGAAATTTATGCCCTAGAAATTCTCGACTATCAGTATCCTACACTTAAAATTCGCACCCATGTCTCTTCCGGTACCTACATCCGTACTCTGGGCGAGGATATCGGAAAATCACTTGGCACTTCTGCCTACCTTACCGCACTTCGACGTATTCAAGTTGGCTCGTATAAAATTGAGGACGCGGTTACCTTAGACGATTTTATGGCGGAAAATTGAGAAAAATAAATCCAACCTCTTGAAATTCCTGCTCTCTTATGTTAAGATAGCACCAATATGATTACAAAAGAGAACAAAGCTAAGGCCATTCAAGCCACTGCTCGCAATGCAAAAGATGTGGGTTCTCCAGAGGTGCAAGTTTCTATCTTGACTGAGCGTATCAAAGAAGTCACTGAGCACGTAAAGGTGAATAAGCACGATTTTATGGCTCGTCGCGGACTCATGCAAATGGTAGGTCGCCGCAAACGTCTATTGAAGTACCTCGAGAAAACTGATTTTGAGCTTTACAAGTCAACAGTTGCCAAACTCGGTCTACGTAAATAATACGTCAATAATTAATACCCCCTCGGGGGGTATTTTTGTGTTTAAAAATCTATCGAATATCAAAAAATAAAGCCAAGAAAAAGAGGAGAACTTTGAAAGCTCTCCTCGAATAAGTTAAAGGTGTGTAGTTACAAAATCTCATGTGTTCAGAAATATCATTTTGTTTGGAAACATAGATAATTTAGAAATTAATCTGGCCAGCCCTTTCCAGCTCTTTCAAGATTTCATTTTCATTAAATTTGTAGGTGCTATAGGCTACAAATTTAACATTTTTCAATCCAGAAGATTTAATATATTCAGCCAGTAGTTTTCTACTGCAATGCAGTGAAGCATCACGTACTACTCTCTCAATTTCCTCTGTGGTCGGACGTACGGTTTTGCGTACGATCTGTTCAGGTCGATGGTTGGGTGACATCCGTCTAAGTTCTTCAATGGATTCTTCAAATTCGGATGGCATCACATATCTCATTCTAACTTTGCTTGGGTCGTTTTGACTTTCGAATAGATTAACCTGCGTATTTCTACGGGTCAATTGTTGATACAAGTAGCCAGAGCCATTATTTAATTCCGGCCCATCGTAGATATTATTCGGCGTGAAGCATAGTTTGGTATATAGCTGCTTCTTATCTTGCCACTTATATTCGAAGGAATAAGAAATGATTGCGATATCCACATTCTTGTCGATTCTAATCTGCTTCTTATATGGAAGCCAAAAATCTTCTATGAATGGAGTCACTTCTACTTCGCCACAAGGTACACCATTCTTGTCGAGCCTTACACGCTTTTCTGCTGGTAGTGCTCCTTTGACGATTGCGATCGGATAGGCAATTTGCGACACGTCGATCGGCGCATAATTCGGCTCAATCTCCATGTTCAATTGCTCTTCGATATAAGCTATCCTGTGTTCAATATTAGTCCAGGAGTTCCTTTGGTGCTTTTTTAAACTCGCACTCCCATGGTTGTTTGGAAGTTTCTTTTTTGAAACCACCAATTTCAATTCGTTAGCAGGATTATTCCGGCTAGCCTCATTGGCGTCTTTTTCAAAATTCATCTCGCGTGCTACATTGGTGTCATTATTATTCATATAACCACTCCTTTTCAAGGTACATTCCGTGGCGCCGTAAATACATACGGGCCGCAAGTAACAACCCTATTGTAACATAAACAATATAAAAATGCAAATTTCACCCCTGATGGGCTGCTGAAGCACCCTAAAACTCGTCATTTGTGCTATAATTGAATAGTTATAAGCGGGAAGACGGCGGATAAGTTTTCTGAAACCTTCAAAGCACTTATCTGGTGTTTTCCCAGAAAGGAAAATATGGATATTATCAACCCTACTGGCAAGCAAACCTTTAGCTTGTCGAGAGATTTTTGTGGTAAGAAGCTCACGATTGAAGTTAATCGCGTCGGTTTTCGCACTACCAGCTCGGTTCTTGTTACCTATGGTGATACAGTGGTGCTCGGCTCCGTGGTCGTCAGTGAAAAACCGGTGGTGCAAGATTTCTTCCCGCTCTCTATTGATTACGAAGAAAAGTTCTACGCCTCGGGTAAAATCTCTAGTTCAAAGTTTATTAAACGTGAAGGCAAGCCAGCCGACGAGGCTATTCTGGTCGGTCGTTTAATTGATCGCCCAATTCGCCCTCTCTTCCCGAAAGGCTATCGCCAAGAAGTTCAGGTAGTGACCACTGTTCTCTCGATGGATCCAAGCTTCCGTCCTGATATGGTCGCCATGGTGGCTGCTTCTTCGGCTCTTTTGAATGCCGGCGTACCTTTCGATGGACCAATTGCCGGTGTACGTATCGGTCGCGTGAACGGTGAATTTAAGGCCTTCTTGAGCCCAGAAGAGCGCGAAGCTTCTGATCTTGATCTTGTGGTTGCGGTGAAAGACGATAAGGTGATGATGGTGGAAGCTGGTGCGAACGAAGTTTCCGAATCTGTCATTATCGATGCGATGCGTTGGGCGGTCGAGATGGTGCAGCCAGCTCTCGAGCTTCAAAAAGCCTTGAAGGCCGAATTAAATGTCGTCGAAAAACCATTTGAGTTAGCCTTGCCAGATCCAGCCATTCAGGAAAAAGTTGATGCTTGGGCTAAAATCCACTTCGTCGGCGAAGATGGTAAGCTTGGTACCAAAATTCGTGGTAACGTACTTGACCGTAAGCGCGCCGCCGATGAACTTCGTGCTGAGATGGATGCCGAATTTGCCCTCGAGCTTGGTCAGGGTGAAACTGATGAAGAAAAAATCGCCGATTATGAAGCCAATCTTCAACCTGCCTATCACGACGCCTTTGAGCTTGCGATTCATCACGAAGTCCGCCGCGCTATTGTCGAAGAATCCGTTCGTCCAGATGGCCGCAAATTGGATGAAGTTCGTCCACTCAGCTCGCAGGTTGGCATTTTGCCACGCGTGCACGGTTCCTCTCTATTTACCCGCGGTCTCACTCAGGCCATGAATATTGTCACTCTCGCTCCACTTTCTTATTCTCAGCTTGTCGACACCATGGAAGTTACTGATGGTACTCGTCGCTATATGCACCACTATAATGCACCAAGCTATACTGTCGGTGAAACTGGTCGTATTGGCGCCCCGGGTCGTCGTGAAATCGGCCACGGCTATCTCGCCGAACGTGCGCTTATTCCAGTGCTTCCAGATATCGAAGAATTCCCATACGCCATTCGTTCAGTTACCGAAATTATGTCTCAAAACGGTTCTACCTCCATGGCTGCCACCTGTTCTTCCTGTCTCGCGCTTATGGATGCCGGCGTG
>CALIXG010000091.1 GCA_938046495.1 uncultured Candidatus Saccharibacteria bacterium
CTTAGAGAGGTTGACGACCAAGATCTTCCCTTCGTCCATGATTTTACGGACGTTGAAAGTGGATTTTGGTTGGCCGATGATATTGCGGATAATTGGGTTGGCAGTGAAAGCACCGACCTTATTGAGAACTGGAGCGATGGATTCATTGATTTGTTTATCATTCCATTGACCGAACTCGTGTTTCCAGAATTGCAGCACTGTGACGTCAGTACAATAATCGAGAGTTTCTTTGCGGAATTCTTTATCGGTGAGGAGACGTGAAATGTCAAGTAAGGTAGTCTCTGGGCGATCGAGAAGCGCAAGCAGAGTGTAGCGCAAGATGTGCTCGAGACGTGGGCCCCAAGAATCACCGAACATACGCTTCAAAACGCCGATTACCTCAGAACAAACATTCGGCTTCTTCGAGGCATCGGAAACTTCGAGTGGGTTGAAGCCAACTGGGAATTGAGTGTCCGCTGGGTTGAAATAAATGACATCTTTCACGCGGGAAGCAGGTACGAAACGGAGGTTATTGACCGCAAAATCACCGTGCGGATCGATAATACAGTAACCTTGATTATAGAAAACATCAGAAAGGGCGAAAAGTTCGAGCAGGCCAGATTTACCTGCGCCGGTTTGACCGATGATGTAAATATGGCGAGAGCGGTCGCGACGTAACATACCAAACTGATGATTAATCCCACGGAAATTGGTTAGGCCGAAAGCGGAAATATTTTCGTCGTTACTGGCGATGCCGGTGATGAGAGGGAGTTTGGCTGGTGGTTCGGCAGTTTTGGAGGTAGCCCAAACAATGTTTGGGGTCTCGACTGAGGTATGTGGTAAATGATAGACCGAGGCAAGCTCAGAAATATTGAGGATGAAGCCCTCATCGGTGAATTGACGGAGCTTGTAGGCTTCGAGGTCTTCTCTGTTAAAGCTACCACCGATGGATTTAAAACCATTGAGGTTGGTGGAGTTGTATTGTTTAAAAGTACCCACGAGGGCCTGCATATCGAGCTGAGCATTAATCTCGCTATCACCGAGGTAGGCAAGGCGGATTTTGACCTGATAGCCCAGTTTGGTGGCCTTAGTTTCGGCCGCGGAAATTTGTGATTTAACACGCTCAGAAAGCTCGACGGCTGGTTTTGGGCTACTAGAGCCACCACTTGGTGGAGTAGAAAGCGCAGAGAGTAATTCAGCTAACCAGGTCCAATCGATATTAAAAAGCTTGAGCGAAGAAGCGGGGTTCTTTTGGGCTTTGACTC
>CALIXG010000092.1 GCA_938046495.1 uncultured Candidatus Saccharibacteria bacterium
AGCGGAGCATGCACAAAAACGTTTTGCTGAAAATCCTCAAAAGAATACACCAGAAAACCTAGCAAATACCGCATATAATGCCATGTTTGGAGATGGAAAAGAAATATTGCCGAATAATTCATCAAATCCGAATTCGGTAGCGTTTATAAATAAAAACACCCCTAGTGGAATGGCTCCAATAGGGCTAAAAAACGGTAAGAATGAGATTCTAAGTGTAATACCACAGAATAAGCGTAAACTAAATAATTTTGAAAATACAGTAGAGGGCCCAGAAAAGGGTCAGGCACCCGATTTATTGGGTGCCGCCACTGATAAGATATCACAAAATAGCAAAAATATCAATAGTAAAACCTCTACCGCTGGGCAATTACGACTAAAAGCCGCCCAGGCACTACTCGACCAATATGGAACTATCGACAAGCCAATGGCGCGTTCTGCAAATGCACTAGAGAATGTGCAAAAAGTAGCCGATGCTGGTTTTGTTAAGCCTGCTGAGGTTGAAAATATTATCAACAATATCACTGGAGCGAATGGTAAAGTTACCAAACTTACTCAAAAGCTAGTATCTACGGCTAAGCCAGTCGACACTAGTTCAGATATTAATAAAATCATCGATGAACAGATTGCCTTGAATGGTCTCTCTGGTACTTCAGACGAGAAGGCAGTTCGTGCCTCAATTGACGCTCAACTTAACCGATTACCATCAAGACGAGAAGGTTCAATTACTGGATTAGACCAACCAGAAGATGTTTTTGATACTATTAAAGCGCTTGAGAAACGTTCGGCCGATTTGAAGGGTAAGTCTGGCAATAATTATCGCATGACTACCCCAGAGCGAGGGGATAAAGCTAACGTGCTTGATTCGATCACTGACGTGCTTAAAGATAGGCTATATGGCGGAGCAAATATTGAAGGAGTACTTACACCAGAAGTAGCGAGCGAACTTAAAAGTTTGGCTCCTAAGAATGAGAAGTGGGCGAACTATGTCGATAATACAATCATGAAATCTGGCGATGTTGGAGAGTTGCGCAGCACGGTTGCGCCATTCGTTAATATGGGTAAAATCATTGATAACCAATATATGAATTACGGTACTCCTGGTCAGCGCGTCGGAGATGCCGCAAATGAAGGTCGCAGAATCGCCGGCATGATATCAAAAACTCCAGTTCTTGGCAAGTTATTAGGTGACATTGCGAGCTCTAACGTGGCAGACCGTGTAAGAGCGAAAGCCTATAATTACATGGCTGATCAAGCAGAAGCTAAAAGTAACCCTGCCAACCTATCTACTGCTACTTCAAAACAATCAAAAATCCCAGACAATAAAATTACCAACCTCTCATCTTTACTACTTGGTAGAGAAGTAATCCCGCAAACCGCATTGAATATGATTGGTCGTGGTGTAGGTAATGATAATGCATATAAAGTGCAAGACGCACTACAACATCCAGAGCTGAATGAGGATGAAAGCCAGGCTAAGCAACAACAATATATGCAGGATTATGGATATAATCAGGGTGTCTATGATGGCAATACTCAATATGCACAAAACGCTATTCATGGCAGCGCAATGGGAGGTAATACTGCACAGAATACCGTGAATATGATGGGTGGAACACCACAGGGAGACTCTAATAACCCAATTACCGAACAATTAGCTAACATAGGTAATGCAATGCAACTTGCACTTAATGCTGGAGATATTACCTCTTACGCCAAGTTAGCTGGTATCTACAGCAACATTCTTGATGTCCATAAAACTCAAGAAGCAATCTTTAGTCCACAAGCCAAACCAACCAAGCTAACGGATTCACAGAAGAAAGCTAATGTAGCTATGGACCTTCTTAATAATCTTGAAGGGCAACAAGCTAATATTGGCTCAGCAGTAGCAGATGTGCCGATTATTGGCGGTATTATGAATTTGGGCGGAAATGAATATAAAAGCTCAGCAGAGGCACTTGAGTCTGCCTTAGGTTATTTACAGTCTGGCGCACAAATAAGTGAGAAAGAACGAGAATCAATCCGTAGAGCCTACATTCCACAGTGGGGCGATAGCGAAGCAGTTAAGAAACGAAAGTTAGCAGCTGCAAGGCAGGTTATTCAGAACTTTGCTAGGGTAAATACAGAAGATTAATTATCTCCACTGGACGAGAACTTCGTCTCTTAAGATGCCTTGATCTGTCCATTCCCAGCCATAACTTCTTGCCATATTGCCTAATCCATCGTTCCCTAAGAATAACGGAAAGCGACAAACCTCTAATTCAGAATAACCTTTTTCAGGGATATCGAAACCATAATATATTCGTACGCAAGGACCGTCTATATCCTTATCATGGTCAAGTGAAATTAGCAAATCTACGTCTCTGTCCTTATTGTCTTCGAGACGGGTATACCATAAAACTTGCCGTATCCTAGGGTTAAGTAATTTTATGCTTTTGGTGAAACTATCCTGACTAATAATTAGCTCATC